>DYDX01000019.1 GCA_020404425.1 Rickettsia endosymbiont of Pyrocoelia pectoralis | reverse complement strand
TTACGTTTTTCTGGATCCCCGTTTTCACGGGGATGACATTGAACAAGATCACCAAAGAACTCACACAAAGCTACTGCGTCTTTTACATGAAAATCTATAGCATGTTTAATTTCTACTTCGTTTTTACAAGCTTTAAGTAGCAAACACGGATCAGCAATTTTATGTACTTTTTTATCCGCTATCAAATCCATTATATGAACTGACGCTATGCTATTATCGATAAAGATATTATCTTGATCTTTTAAAATATTCTCAAACTCTTCCTCGGGTAAAATCGTTATTTCAGGACGTTCTTTAATAACTTCAACCCCAATTCTTATAGGATCGATAAATAAATATAACTTTTGAGGAGTAACTATTACTTTTGCGAACATCAAGGGTGTATAAGCAACGTCGCTAGCCCGCAAGTTTAATAGCCAGCATATGGAAGAACTATCAAGGATAATTAAAATGTCATCCTGATCACTGTATCTAGTTAGCAAGCCACGGGATGACACATCACGACACTTACTTATCTTTTCAACATGGGAAACGCCGGCAAATTCTATAGGGTGCAAATAGACTTTAGAATTTGGCTCTAAGGGCTGGTCATGCCAAATCTTATCAACCAAATTACCGTTAATTTTTTGTGAATTGTCATACCGTGGCCCCGCCACGGTATCCAGTAATGTTAAACGTGATATAGCAGGATAAGTAAATAGCTCAGGGTCATAACCTATTTTTATATCTTGACTAAATTTAGATATATCTTTTAAGTCGAAAATTTGAAATATCGCAGGATCAAGTTCTTTGCTTGCTTGCTCTAAATAACGCCCGTCGGTAAAAAATAATGCTGAATCCTTGAATATAACGGCAATTCCGTTTGAACCGGTAAAGCCTGTTATATATTCAATCCTTTTAGCATAATCCGGTACATATTCACTCATATATTTATCGTTAGAGGGAATTACGTAGCCGTCTATATCATATTCTTTAAATAGGTTTCTTAGTAGATTAATACGGGTTTTTATCATATGTATACTCGCTCAATTTGAAAAATTGGCTGCGTCGTTCTATAAGAGCTTCGGTACTCACGTATTAAGTATACGCTGCGTTCCTCGCCTTATGAACTCCTAGCTCTTTTCCAAATTGAGCTTCGTCTACCAACTCTTCATTTATAAGAAGTGTATTTGTTATAAGTGAGGATTGTTGCGTGGCTCTGGATGTTATTCCTGCTTTCGCAGGAATAACATCATGTGGCGTTGCCGGTCCTTAAACTGACGCCTATACGCCTGCATTGGAATGATTTTTATACCATCCGTAATATAAAGGTATCCCTGCCACCGTAAAAGAGCCTGCTATAATCAGGGTTTTGATTGGGGTTTCATAAATAACCCAGCTACAGAATATAATAGATATTATAGCAATTAATAAATAATAATAAGAAAAATCTTCTTTTGAACTAAGAATTACTTTTAAAAATGCCAAGCTACAAATCAGATAAACAAATAAAAATGCTATTGCCGAAAAATCTATTATTTGGGTAATCTGTTCGGCAAAATTATCATTCGCCGTAAAAACTAATAACGGTACAATGCCAAGGCAACTTATTATAATGCCCCAAACAGGTGCATCATTATTATTTTTCTTGGCAAAAAATTTCGGTAGTAAGCCATCCTCGGCAAGCCCTAGTGCAATCTGCCCGCTCGTTAATACCCACGCATTAAGTGTCCCGATACAGATAATTGAGGCTATAACCGTAATAACGTTTGACCACTTGCCGCCGAATAGTAACACAGCAGCATCGGCATACGGGGCTTTAGAGCTAATGAGCGTGCTGCTAGGGATGAGTCCCATTATACCTATACTATTGATTATGTAGAGAACTGCTACACAAAAAGTGCCAAATATTATGGCTTTCGGTATAGTTTTCGCAGGATTTTTTACCGATCCTGCCGTAGTAGTTGCACATTCTACCCCAATAAAACCCCAAAAAGTAAGCAATGCTACCCTACCCATAATAGTTGGGACGCTGAAATTTTCTACTTCTTTAGCAATAGTAATATTATCTATATTAAATTGCGATAATGCACATAAACCTACTATAAGTAACGGCACGAATTTTAATAAAGTTAGGTAAAACTCTGCTTTGCCTGCTACTTCAGGACCTTTTAAGTTAAGTATTGCGATAACGCCAAGTAGCATTATTTGTAATATCAAATCTAAAATAGCTTGCGATTTGAAAAAAGGCGTAAGGTATCCTATTGCCGAAATGACTACTATGCTTGTGCTGATAAAAGAAATGACCCAATAAGTCCAACCCGTGAAGAAAGCTATCTTTTCACCGAAGCTTTCACGTACGTAAACATGCGGACCGCCTGTTTTAGGGAATTTTGCACAAAGGGTGGAAAATACGAGTGCGATACTCATAGCACCGACTAATGAAATCACCCACCCCCATATACTATAAATTCCAAAAGGTGCTAAACTTATCGGTAATATAAATACGCTAGTACCGATTTGACTACCGGTAACGAGTGCAAAAACTGCCCAGAAACCTAATTTTTGCGACATAAAATTTGTTATTAATTTAATATTAGAAATGGCTTTTAATATAGCTATAAAAACGATTTCATGCAATAAATAAAACTACTATCGTGTTATCTTTTTGTGGTCCGTAATGCCAAAAAATTCTATAAGCTGCAGGAGTATTATTTTCAGCATAAGCTTCAAATATTTCTTCTCCGTTATTTAATTGGGTTAAAGCTTTTTTATTATTAAATAACCAACTTTCTTTATAAAGGAATTTCCGTATAAGGTTCTAAAATAATTTACCCTTTTTTACTAACATATGGTGGGTAATTAATCAAGTGGGATGAGGATATTACACGCTAAAAGATTTGCCGCAGCCGCAATTAGCTTTTTCGTTGGGATTGGTAAAGGTGAATTGGGATTTGAATTTAGTATCTACATAGTCCATTTTAGAACCTAAAATATACATTAACGCTTTAGGGTCGATTAGGATTCTTACGCCTTTTTCTTCTACTACTTCATCGAATTGGTTTTTACTATCGGCATATTCAACATAATAGGTTTGACCGGCACAACCGCCGGATTTTACTCCTACCCTAATACCGTAAGTAGGCTTATCTCGTTTCTCTATCAGAAGTTTTACTTGTTTTGCAGCCGAATCGGTTAATGAAATAACGTTTTTCATTTTTTTTCTTTTTTAAGCTTATAATCGGCTATAGCTGCTTTTATGGCATCTTCGGCAAGTAGCGAGCAATGTAATTTTACCGGTGGTAGCGATAATTCTTTTGCTATTTCGGTATTTTTAATCTCTTCGGCATCATTTATTGATCTTCCTTTAACCCATTCAGTTACTAAGGAACTTGAGGCAATAGCCGAACCGCAACCGAATGTTTTAAACTTGGCATCCGTAATAATACCGTTATCATCCACCTCGATTTGTAATTTCATAACGTCACCGCAAGCAGGAGCTCCAACGAGTCCGGTACCTACGTTTTTCTTTTCTTTATCAAGCGATCCGATATTACGAGGGTTCTCATAATGATCTATCACTTTCTTACTATAAGCCATTGTTGTTCCTGTATATTTGGTTTTAATCGTTTTAGCGTCATTGCGAGGAGCGAAGGGTGTTGTTGCATGGCTCGAGCAAGTGAAGATATTTTTTGCAAGGGAAAAGAGCTAAAATTAAGCAGCATTAATAAGATTAATAATTTTGCACTTAATTTTAGCCTGAGTTTTCCTACAAT
>DYDX01000018.1 GCA_020404425.1 Rickettsia endosymbiont of Pyrocoelia pectoralis | reverse complement strand
TTGTAGGAAAACTCAGGCTAAAATTAAGTGCAAAATTATTAATCTTATTAATGCTGCTTAATTTTAGCTCTTTTCCCTTGCAAAAAATATCTTCACTTGCTCGAGCCATGCAACAACACCGGCTTGTCCACGGGATGACAGCAAATGCGTTTTTCTTTCGATCCACACAGGCAATACCTCACAGGAATGACATCAAAATCAAAATTGTCAAGTAAACTAAAATTATAAAAAAATTAATATGATAAAAAATGATTTGATGAGCTATAAAGGTTATTTAGGATCAGTACATTTTGATGCATCGGAAGAGTTATTTTTTGGAAAAGTAGAATTTATTAGAGATTTGATAAATTATGAAGCATCGGATGCTAGAACTTTAATAAAGTCGTTTCAAGAAGCTATAGACGGTTATTTAGAAGATTGTAGTACAGTCGGTAAAACACCCGATATACTCAAATGATTTGGAGAATTGGAATGTAAAACAAGGGGCGAGCAAGCGCAGCCTATACTTAATAGGTGAGCATGCGAGTTCCCCGAAGTTTTGCAGAGCCAATTCTTCAAATCATTTGAGTATAAACCGTTTAAAGGTAGTTTTAACGTAAGGATTGAACCTGAACTACATAAAGAAGTAAGTTTATATGCAATGCAACATGGCGATACTTTAAACGGAGTAGTAAAAAAAGCTTTAAATGAATTTATAAAAATGTAAGTTTCAAAAATTTTTAAAAAAAGTAGGAACGCTATGGAAAATTTAATATTCACGTCTGAGTCGGTTTCTGAAGGACATCCGGATAAAATTGCCGATCAAATTTCAGATACCGTACTTGATGAGATTTTGAAACAAGATCCAAATGGGCGGGTAGCTTGTGAAACTTTTGTTACAAAAGGTTTGGTACTTATAGGCGGCGAGATTACTACTACCGCATGGGTTGATATTGAACAAGTGGTTCGTAATAAAGTTAAGGAAATTGGTTACGATAATCTCATTTATGGTTTTGAGGGCAGTACTTGTGCCGTAATTTCATCTATCACTAAACAGTCTCCTGACATTGCTATGGGCGTTGATAATAGTAATGATGACGAGATAGGAGCAGGTGACCAAGGTATGGTTTTCGGCTATGCTTGCAATGAAACGGAAAGTTTAATGCCGGCACCTATTTATTACGCTCATCTTCTAATGAAAAGGCAGGCATATTTACGTAAACAGCATATACTCCCTTGGCTTGGACCCGACGCAAAATCACAAGTTACGCTGCGATATAAAAATAATAAGCCTGTAGCGATTGAAGCAGTAGTATTATCCACTCAGCACAATCCTGATATAGAGCAAAAACAATTAAGGGAAGCGGTGATGGATGAGATTATTAAACCGGTATTACCAAGCAATTGGCTTAACAATGAAACTAAATATTTAATTAATCCAACGGGTAGGTTTGTTATAGGCGGTCCAGTTGCGGATTGCGGACTAACAGGCAGGAAAATTATCGTTGATAGTTACGGCGGAATGGCAAGGCATGGAGGCGGTTGTTTTTCCGGTAAAGATCCAACCAAAATAGATAGATCGGCAGCTTATATGGCTCGTTATATTGCTAAGAATATAGTAGGGGCAGGACTTGCCGAACGATGCGAAATACAAATATCTTATGCAATAGGCGTTGCAGCACCGGTATCGGTTTATGTAGAGACTTTCGGTACGGGAAAATTGAGTAACGAGGAAATTACCAAGTTAGTAATTAAGCATTTCGATATGCGTCCCGGTAAAATTATTAAACATCTTAAGCTACATATTCCGTATTATCAAAAAACTGCTGCTTACGGTCACTTTGGTCGGGAAGATGAAAATTTCACTTGGGAAAAGCTGGATAAAGTAGAAGTACTTCGTAATTGATTATTAGGATTTGCTGGATTGCTGCACTCGCTTTCGCTCACGTAGCTTATGATGATTCGGTATCCACCCACACATGTTATATTTCTTCAGATTGCCATTAAGAAAATCAAGAGGAGCAAAGTACTGTAAACATCGCAAACGAGTATTATTGTAAGAATTAACAAAATTACGAATAAACTCGTTTCGCTCCTCATGAGAATAAAAAGAGTTTCTAC
>DYDX01000017.1 GCA_020404425.1 Rickettsia endosymbiont of Pyrocoelia pectoralis | reverse complement strand
CGTTTCTTTCTTCAGGTTTAATTTCTTTGTCATAAAACTCCTTTATGTAAATTTTTAAAATATAGATAAGTTGCAAATTTAACTATTTGCAACTCCTTTTTTTATATACTTACAACTTACACAGACTTTATGACATACTCAACTTAGCTAGGCTTAACCGTAAAACTAAAAAATATTCCAAATGCATCTTCATGTTAGAATTATCTATTTACATTTTAATCTTTTTCAAAACCTTTAATTATCTTATCAACCCTTTTAGGCAATGCCAAATCTTCATAGAAATCAAGCATTGAGTAAAAACCGTACGGTTTATCATTTAACCAAATTGCAGCTTTAACTGCACCTTCGGCAAAAGAATTCTTATTTAACGCTTGATGTTGTAACTTAATAGTCTCATCATCACCTAAAAAAAATACATCATGTGTACCGTGAACATTTCCGCCACGGAGTGAAACAATACCGATCTCGTCCTTTTCCCGTGTTTTATTTCCTCGGTTAAATGCTATACCTAACTTCTTTTCAGCCGCAATTATTTCGGCAAGCATAATTGCAGTACCTGACGGTGCATCTTTTTTGGCACGATGATGAGTTTCTAAAATCTCTATATCATAATTCTCATCAAGTATAGTAGAAGTTATTTTAGCAAGATATCCAAGTAGATTAGCCCCTAAACTCATATTAGCGGAATATAAAATAGGTAAAGTTTCAGAAGCTTTTTCTAGATATTCCAAATGCGAAAGTTTAAGACCTGTCGTACCAATCACTAATTTTGTATTATATTTTAATGCATAATCAATTAATTTTTCTAATATTTCAGGAGTAGAAAAATCAATCACTACATCAGAATTTTTACATAAATTTTCTAAATCAGTTAAATTATTAGAACTATTAAATTCTGCCGAGATTCTACAATTTTTAAACTTACTTATTCTTTCTAAAATGGTTCTGCCCATTTTACCGGTAGCACCGCTAAGACCAATATTTATCATATTTGCTTTATTGTAGTTTTGTATAGGATTTATGGAAATATATCAAAGGCTTTAGATCATTTTTAATAGTAGTATTTATTACTTCTCCAACGAAAATAATATGATCACTGCCGTCATATGAAGCATATTTAAGACATTCAATATGACAAATTGCTCCTTTTATTAAAGGGCAACTAGTTTTACTGCCAATCTCATAAGCAATTCCTGCGAATTTATCAGGATGCGAATGTGCAAAATGCTCTGAAATTTCAGCCTGATTTTCAGCTAAAATACTGACGGCAAACTTATCGCTCTTTTTAAATCCGTTTATACTAAATGAATCCTTATTAAGACAAAATAATATTAACGGCGGCTTTAAAGATACGGAAGTAAAAGAACTAGCAGTAAAACCAAATAATTTATTGTCTTGATCGGTGGCTATAACCGTTACCCCTTGAGGGAAACAGCTCATAGCTTCTTTAAATTTACTTTTCGTTACTGCCCCAGCCATTTCTTCATAATTTTATTAATAGTACCGTCTTGTTTTAATGAGTTTATTGCTTCATTAATTTCTTTAATTAACCCTGAATCTTTAGATATGCCTATAGCAAAGTCGGATGAAAATTCTTCTAAAGTATGGCTAGCCAAATTAGGATTAGTTTCTTTTAATTTTATACCTTGAAACTCTTCGGAAATAATAGCATCTATAACTTTTGCTTTTAATTCCTCGACTAACATTAGATGATTTGCTAAAGAATGAACTTTAATATTCATAGTTTGAGAAAGCTCATGAGCTTTCTGCTCTAAAGTACTACCTAGCTGCACTCCTACTATTTTATTATCTAAATCTGCCGTACCTTGTATATTATCGTCGGCTCTATATAATATAGCAACCCTTGCAGTAGCATAATTATCAGAAAAACTAATATATTCACTACGCTGCGGAGTTACGGAAAGTTCAGCAACCGCAACATCGATATTTTCGCTAACTAAAGCTGCAAGTAAACCGTTAAAGTCAAAGTTTTTTATAATAACTTTTTTATTTAAACGTTCTCCGACCGCTTTAATAATATCAATATCTATGCCGACAATTTCTCCGTCTTGAATAAATTCATAGGGCGGATTGTCTGCGGCAGTCCCAACTATTAAAGTTGCTTCTTGCTGTTTCTTTTCACAAGAAATTAATAAGAAAGATAATAAAAATATTTTAAAAAATTTCATAAAAATAATATTTTTAGTATAAAGTTAAGTTTTTGAATGTTTATAACAGAGTTTAGTTTTATAGGTGGCATTGCCAAATACGTCATTGCAAGAAAGTGTTGTTGCATGGATTATTTTATCCGCTGTCATCCCGTGATTTATTCACGGGATCCAGTAAAACATATAAAAAATTTAGTTTTTTATATGTTTATTTATAAATATTTTTTTCTGGACCCCGTGGTCAAGCCACGGGGTGACATTATGAGAGCCACGGTATGACGCTAAACGGGCTTTCGATCCATGCAGGCAACGCCTTCGCTCGCAATGACGACTCTGGTATCCACGCAACAATGCCTTCACGGGATGACGGAGGTGAAACCGATCTACGCAAACAACGTCCACTCACAAAAAATCAAGGCTAACTAACCCAGTTTCTCTTTCAAAAGCTGATTCACTAATCCCGGATTCGCCTTACCACCGGTTTTTTTCATTACTTGACCAACGAAGAAACCGAATAATTTATCCTTACCGCTTTTATATCCTTCAACCGAATCAGGATTCTCATTAATTACTTCATCAATCACGGTATTTAATACATTACTATCGGAAACTTGTACCAGCCCCTGCTCTTCTATAATCTTATCAGGTGCAGTACCGTCTTTAAACATAATTTCAAAAACAGTCTTAGCAATTTTACCGGAAATAGTATTATCTTCTATAAATTGTATTAATTTTGCAAAATCACTAGGAGTAATTTTACATTCATTTATTTCAATTGATGCTTTATTAAGCTGACCGAATAATTCATTAGTTAGCCAGTTAGCCAGTAATTTAGGATCACATTTATTTGCCGCCTCCTCAAAATATTTAGCAGCAGACTCGTCGGCTACAATTACTTCGGCATCATATTTGCTTAAACCGAACTTACTTATATATTTCTCTATTTTTTGATCCGGCAACTCAGGCAAACTTGCTCTTAACTCATTTATTAGCTCATCGGACAGAACAACGGGCAATAAATCCGGATCAGGGAAATATCGATAATCCGCCGCTTCTTCTTTCGAACGCATGGTTCTTGTCTCACCGATATCGGCATTAAATAAGCGTGTTTCCTGAATTACGGCTTCACCGCTTTCAATCAAATCTACTTGCCTTTTAGCTTCGAACTCTATTGCTCTGACAATATTACGAACCGAATTAATATTCTTGATTTCGCATCTTGTACCTAAAGGTTCGCCCGGTTTTCTTACCGAAATATTAGCATCACAACGCATCGAGCCTTTCTCCATATCCCCGTCACAACTACCGATATAACGCAATAAACTTCTAAGCTTCTTAACAAACTCGGCGGCGGCTTCCGGCGAAGATATATCAGGCTCGGTTACAATTTCCATAAGCCCGATACCTGCACGGTTTAAATCGATAAAGCTATAATGCGGCGATTGATCATGCATGGACTTACCGGCATCTTGCTCCAAATGCAACCGATTAATCCGAATAGTTTTAAGTTCTCCCGAATCTGTCGGTATATCCATAGTACCGTCTTGTACTATCGGATAATAAAATTGTGAGATTTGATAACCTTGTGGTAGATCGGCATAGAAATAATTTTTACGATCAAACACCGAATATTTATTTACCTTAGCTTTAAGTCCAAGCCCTGTTTTAATCGCTTGATGAACGCAATACTCGTTTAACACCGGAAGCATACCCGGCATCGCTGCATCAACATGAGAAACTTGCGAATTCTGACTTGCTGCAAATGTCGTGCCGCTACCTGAAAAAAGCTTAGATTTTGAGGAAATTTGAGCATGAATTTCAAGCCCTATTACATATTCCCATTTCCCGCTATTACCTTCAATATATGCCATAATTAAAAACCCTTTGGCTCAAATTTAATATGCTTAACACCTGACTCTATAGCAGATGCCACTCTTAAAACATTATATTCATCTAACTGCCTACCTATAACTTGCATACCAAGCGGCAAGCCTCTACTTGATAAACCGGCAGGCACCGAAACACAAGGAAGCCCGGCAAGACTTGCAGGAATGGTAAATAAATCATTTAAATACATAATAGTCGGATCATTTTGTTTTTCCCCGATTTTAAAAGCTTCCGATGGAGTTGTCGGCAACAAAATAGCATCTACTTTTGTAAAAGCATTATTGAAATCATCGGCAACCAGCCTACGTACTTTTTGAGCTTTCAGATAATACGCATCCATAAAGCTCGAGGAAAGTACATATGTCCCAATCATAATACGGCGTTTTACTTCTTCGCCGAAACCTGCCGACCTTGTTATTTCGTACATTTCATCTAGGCTCATATTATCCTTTTCTACTCTAAGCCCATATCTTACCCCGTCATATCTAGATAAATTTGAAGAGGCTTCAGCCGGTGCTATCACGTAATAAACGGCAACCCCGTATTTAGCATGCGGCAAAGAAATATCAACTATCTCAGCACCGGCATTTTTTAATAATGCTATAGTATCATGCCACATCTTCATAATATAAGGCTCTATAATTCCACCTTCGCCAAGACTTAAAGGCACGCCTATTTTCATGCCTTTTATAGAATTACCTACAGCAGATTGTAGCGGCGGTACTTCTGCTTTAACCGAAGTAGAATCCTTTTCATCAAAACCCATCATCGCTTCAAGCATAATACTACTATCTAAGACGCTCCTAGTAAATATACCTGCTTGATCAAGGGAGCTTGCAAATGACACCATACCGTATCTAGAGCAACGCCCGTAAGTAGGCTTAAACCCGACTAAGCCGGTAAAGCTTGCCGGCTGACGCACTGAACCCCCTGTATCACTACCGAGTGCTGCCGTAGCCATAAAACCGCTTACTGCCGCAGCCGACCCGCCAGATGAACCGCCCGGCACTAAATCGGCATTATCGTCTTCTGCTTTCCACGGGCTTATTACATTACCGAAACAGCTAGTAATATTTGCCGAACCCATAGCAAATTCATCCATATTGGTTTTACCGAGCATTACCCCGCCTTTATCAAAAATATTTTGCGTAACCGTGGATTCGTAATTAGGAACAAAATCCTTTAATATATTGGAGCAAGCCGCTGTTCTAACTCCCTTCGTACAAAAAAGATCCTTAGCAGCGAAAGGTATACCCTCAAGAGTTTTAGCTTTATTTTGTGCATAATTTAGATCGGCATTTTCTGCCTGCTTTAACGCTAAATCAAAGGTTTCAGTAACATATGCGTTTAGATTTTTATATTTTTCTATCTGTTTAATATGGGCATTAACTAATTCTTTACTAGTAAAATCCTTATTCTTTAAGCCTTTTATGCTATCTGCTATACTTAACTTATTTAATTCCGTCATACTATTCAACAACCTTTGGAGTGATAAAATATTTTACTTCTTTAGCAAGCTGCCTACTATTACCTTGAACATTATCAAATAACTCATTTGATAAATCTTTACTTGTCACTTCATCGGCTCGCATTCTTGCATGCATATCACAAACTGAAGTTAGAGGCTTAACATCACTGCAATCTATTTCATTTAAAATATCTATCATATCCATTATAGAACTAAGCCTCGAGGAAAATTCTTCTACTTTATCCTCTTCAAATTTAAGCCTTGCAAGTTTTGCTATTTTTTTTACTTCTTCTTTTGTAATCATTCTTTACTCGTAATTTTATTTTTTTGAACTGTTTCTATATATGTAACGGAAGAAGCTGTATTCTCTTCTTTTTCCTCACTTGAAAACAAACATGAAGGTATGAATTTTTTAGTATAAAGTAATCTTTCTAAATAAGAAGCATCCGTAGATAAAGAAGCACTTGTTTCCTTAACAAAACTTATTGCTTGTAATATATAATATTTTTCATCTTCATCGACAATAAAAGCAGCAGGATCGTTAATATGTTTATTATTAAGTTTACTAGGATTTAGCATATACCACTTTCGTCCTCTATCTTCTGCAGGTATTTTAAGGTAATCTTTTGCGGATAAATCAAAAAAATCCTGTTCTAATATTTCATTTTTTGTATATTGATAAAGTACTTTAATAGCACTAGCCAGCCGTATAAATCCTAACATAAGTATCTAAGTTCTGTATATTTTTAATAAAACAATTATTAATTACGATTATTTTTTGCTGCAAATTATAAGATTTTTTTTTGAAATGTGAATAACTATTTCCTCAAAAATTTTATTAATTTTCACTAAAAAATACCTCAAAATAGCAAATTAATTAGAAATGTTCACAAAACCTAGTATTGTATACTTATTTTGTTTCATTAAAGTATAAAAGCTAATTAGTTATTTTTTCTAAAACTATCTTATTATCAAAACCACCATTAAGTTCTCTTTTTTGTTTTTTAATTTTTAATATATCTTTTAGTTTATAGTTGTTAACATTACAGATTGTTTCAAGCACTTCTAATATGTCGGCAACTTCTTCTATATACTCATTTTGTAAAAATTCTTCTACTTCTTCTAGTAATTTATTTTTTAATAATTCTTTATACTCATCTAATTCCGCAATATGAGTAACCGGTACTCTACGTGATTTTAAGATAATTTCTGGAATTAAATCTCTAACTAATTTTGTCATTTTATATAGATCGAATTATCCCATTCCTACGTGAGGCTTGCTTGCGTTGATCAAAAAAGCATTCGATATAACCCCTTGACTTTACTAACTAGATCCCCAAAAAATATTCAATAAAATAAACATATAAAAAATTAGATTTTTTATATGTTTTACTGGATCCCGTGAATAAATCACGGGGTGACAGGGGGAAAATCAAAACAATCCTATCAAACAGTCATTATTTCTTGTTCTTTTTGCTTTATACCTGAATCAACTTTAGCACTATATTCATCAGTCAGCTTTTGCACCTGCTCAGATAAACTATGATGCTCATCTTTTGCAATGATATTATCTTTTTCCATTTTCTTAAGTTCTTCATTTCCGTCTCTTCTAATATTACGCAAAGAAACTTTAGTATCCTCACCGTATTTATGGGCAAGTTTTGCAAGCTCTTTACGTCTTTCTTCAGTTAAAGGCGGAACCGGCAATCTAATCAGTTGTCCGTCCGATGACGGGTTTAAACCAAGATTTGCTACCGTAATGGCTTTTTCTACAGATGAAACCATAGATTTATCCCAAACCTGCACGTTAATTGTTCGTGCATCCGGAGTTGATAACGTCGAAACCTGCGAAAGTGGCATTTTGTTGCCGTAAGCTTCCACGGTTACGCTATCAAGCAAGTTAATCGAAGCCCTACCGGTACGAAGTCCTTTAAGCTCATGCTCTAAAACTTTCAGAGCTTTATCCATCTTTTCTTGTAAATTTTTTTTTAACGTTTCTTTATCCATATTTATTTTTCCTCAATTGTCGTATATTCTCCCTGATCCTGCAATACTCTAGCAAAATTTCCTTGTTCTTTTATTGAAAATACCCGTATAGGTAATTTATTTTCTCGTGCAACTGCTATGGCTGCCATATCCATAACTTGCAGATTGTCAGTTATAACATCTTTATAGTTAATAGTGAAATATTTTTTAGCATCCGGATTTTTTTTAGGATCGGAATCATACACACCGTCAACCTGCGTAGCTTTCAATAAAATATCGCAATTCATTTCTATCGCTCTAAGCACTGCTGCACTATCGGTTGTACAAAAAGGGTTACCTGTTCCACCTGCAAAAATCACTACCCGGTTTTTTTCCATATGTTTTTTAGCTTTACGACGAATATACGGTTCGCATACGCTCATCATGGGAATAGCAGACAGAACTCTTGTATAGATATTCAAGCTTTCCATAACGTTCTGCAGCGTTAATGCATTAATTACGGTTGCAAGCATTCCTATATAATCTGCCGATGCTCTATCCATACCGACCAATGACGCATTGATCCCGCGGTAAATATTTCCGCCACCGACTACGATAGCGACTTCTACTCCTAGATCTACGACCTCTTTAATATCCTCGGCAATTTGTTTTATTACGCTATATTCATGCCCAAACTGCTTATCGCCCATTAATGCCTCTCCCGAGACTTTTAACAAAACACGTTTATATTTTAAGGCGTTTATATCTGATATCATTTTCTACTTCAAGTTGTTTTTTATTTTTTTTATCATTCCACCTCTTTGTAGGTCGGTAATCGATGATTTATCAAGTGCATGTACTAGTAACATATTATTATTTATATCTAACGTCACTGTACCCGGCGTTAAAGTAATCGAGTTACTATAAACTATTTCGCCAAACTCTTCTAGTCCTTCTGCATCAATCCATTCAAAAACAGGCTCTACAGATATTTTTCTTTGCCAAATAATTCGGATAACTGCAAAAGCCGATTTACATATTTCTAAAAATAACCAAGGAAAATATAATATTAATGAAATTTTAGTGAGCATTATTATTTCCGGTTAGTTTTATATTTGAAGTAAAAGGAATTAGAAGCATTATAAGTATAAATAATAACCCTATCATATTAAATATATTATTTATTGCAATTACAAACGCATCGTTATTTAACTTGTTTGCCAATAATAAATATGAAGCCTTCTCAGGATTTAATACTTTTCCGCTTAGTAGTAAACTATAAGAATCTAATTGCTCTAATGCCATTATGGAGGTAGACGGGATATTTTCCGATAAATATTGCATAAAAGTTTTAGTATTATTAGTAAGGATTGTACTAATTACTGCAAGCCCTACCGCTCCTCCGAGATTACGGGTAAGATTATAAAGCCCGCTGGCATTGCCCACTCTCTCCTTTGGCATATTACCGAGTGCTATATTATTAGTAGGTATAAAACAAAACATCAAAGATAATCCCCTAACAAATTGCGGTAGTACGAACTCTGCAAATTTCGAATCGGGTGTAAGAAAACTATTCAAATGACAGCCAAGTGCAAACCCGCCAAGCCCTATAATAAGCATCAAACGTAAATCCACTCCGGCACCTAACATCCTACCGGCTATCGGAGCCGATAAAAATTGTGCTAATCCCGTTACCATCATAGTACCGCCGATTTGCAACGTATCATAACCGGATATGGTAAATAAAAATAACGGCAATAAATATACTGCTCCGTATAAACCGATACCCATAACAAAAGAATAAAGACACCCAAACGTAAAATCTTTATAAAGAAACGTTTTTAAATCTATAATCGGATTAATAAAAGTTAGCTCTCTAATTATTAGCAAGATAAAGCCTAACGCTACTGCAATACTTAAAAATAATATTAGATTATCTTCAAGCCACCCTTTTTTATTCCCCTCTTCTAAAACATATTGCAATAAGCCAAGAGTTGCAGCCATTAATGCTATACCTAGAAAATCAAAATTCTTGAGTAAATTGTAATTCGGCTTATCAAAATCTGCATATAAAAACACAACGGTGCAAACAAAAATCCCGGGAATGACATTTAGTAAAAACATAAAATGCCATGATAAAATTTCCGTAATATAACCGCCAAGCGTAGGACCTAAGGTCGGGGCAACGGTTACGACAAGACCGATTAATATAGTAACGCCGGGACGTTTTTCAGGCGGAAAAATTATAAAAACGGTACTAAAGACCGTCGGGATCATAGCCCCGCCAAAAAACCCTTGCAATGCCCTAAATATAATCATTGCTTCGATATTCGTTGCAAGCGAGCATAACACGCTCATAATCGTAAATCCGAGTGCTGCAATAAAGTAAGAAATTCTTGTAGAGAGTAGCCTTGCTAAAAATCCCGTAATCGGAATTATAATAACTTCAGCAATTAAATACGAGGTTTGAACCCAAGAAAGTTCATCATTTGAAGCAGCAAGCCCTGCAGCTATTACGGATAAAGAACTAGCAACGATTTGAATGTCGAGTATTGCCATAAACATTCCGACAACCATACCGAAAAAAGCAAATAACTGCTTTTTGGAAAGTGCGTTTGAAGTTTGTGAATTATCTTGCATAGTTAATCTGTTGTCATTTCCTGTATTACCTCTCAATTCAATAATATTACAGATTACATATTATGCATAATTCTTTTTTGATGTTTATAGTAAACCGGCTCATCTAAAGATAATTATTTTGGAGTAATATTTTGTTATATATATTTTCAATTTTTAATTAGAACCTCTTGACTTAAGCAATATAACCTGCTTTACTTATATTTATATAGTAATACAAATAGCAGTTGATTTATTAAAGAAAATTTACTATAGTATTAATTTCTATTAACATATATGGTTGATTAAGATGCATAATCCAGCACAAAAATTTATATCTTTTTCAGAACATAAGTCTGATATAGAGCGTATAAAACAATCGATAGAAGAGGGATGGGCCATTGTAAAGCTAGTACCTAATAAAGGTCGTTTTATCGGTCTTTTAGAAAAAATATCACATATTGAAGATGAAGTATATATTCCCCCTACAAAGAAAATATTAGTTAGCTAATATACTCGTTTAATTTGAAAAATTGGCTACAGCTATTTTTAAAAACTTGATACAAGCGAATTTTACAGGATTCGCCTGTGCTCACGTACTATATAGTACGCTCCGCAGGCTCACCTTTAAATTCATCTTGTCTGAAGCTTTTTGAATTTAGCTGTAAGTCGTCTTTGTAAACCTTCAGATACTCACATACTATATGTACGCTGCGGTTATAAGCTTCAAAGTCGATTCCTCTTTTCCAAATTAAACTTCGTCTACCAACTATTCATTAATATAAATAATTTAATTTCTTTCACTTCATACTAATATTTTTATTCCTCCGCAGTACTAACTACATTATCTGCACGCCAAATAACATAATTAATTTTAACGTCTTTCGGAGCATAAACAACGATAGGTAATTTACTGTTATATCTTAAAAAGGTTTCATCATTCAAACGTATATTGACAGGTTGCAAACTTGGTTTGTGATCAATCGGGCATCCCATCCTTGTAGAAGCGGGGCTATTACTAACCTCTTCAATAACATAATAGTCATAACCCCATCCTTCTAAAGTTTTTTTGCTTAGTTTACCTGCAAACCAAGCATGGTTACAATCTTTCATTGCTTCTTTTGTAGCTGATAGTTCTACTTTTAAACTTTCTTCCTTAACTTCACTAGGTAAATAAATTACGTATCTTTTCTGCTCACTTAAAGGCGAAGGATAAGGTGTTTCCTTTATATCGTTAGCAAGCCCTACATTATTTAAAAATATTAGTGTAATAAATATTATAATTTTCCTCGTCATATCAATCCTTTTTCTTTCTTAAAAAAGCCGGGATGTCGTGGATATCGGATTCGGAAGTATCTTGCTCAGGTAGACCGACTACAACATTTTTACGTTCCGGAGTTTGATTATTAGAAGATTTGAACGAACCCCACATTCTTCCGAAAAATGACGGTTTAGTTTTTTCTTCCGTAAGGTTATTATGAGTATTTACATGTAATTCTTCGTTATCTTCGGAGATATTAAAGTTTGGATTTAAAGAATCGGTTATTTCGGCTTCTTCGCTATTATAGCTATTAAAATCCGGGATTTCTTCTATCTGGGCAGAACCGGATAAAGAGCCTAAATTTTCTTGCTCATAAGTAGGAATATCGGTAACTTCAACACTAGCAGGCTTATAAACCGGAATTTTATCGGCATCAATACCGGTTGCAACAACCGATACTCTAACTATTCCTTTCAGATCAGGATTAAATGTTGAACCAAAAATAATATTAGCATCTGTATTATTTACCTCTTCTCTAATTTTATTAGCCGCACTATCAACTTCAAATAAAGTCATATCGTGACCGCCGGTAATATTAATTAGCACCCCTCTAGCACCGTGCATTGAACTGTGGTCAAGTAAAGGATTTGAGATAGCAGATTCTGCTGCTTTAATTGCCCTATCTTCACCGCTAGCCTCACCAGTTCCCATCATTGCTTTACCCATTTCGCTCATAATTGCCCTAATATCGGCAAAATCAAGATTGATCAGCCCCGGCATAATGATTAAATCCGTTACGCTTCGAACACCTGCATGCAGCACGTCGTCTGCCATTTTAAACGCATCGGCAAAGGTAGTTTGCTCATTAGCTATACGAAATAAATTTTGATTGGGTATTACGATTAAGGTATCGACAAATTGTTGCAGCTCTATAAGCCCTCTATCAGCGGTTCTCATCCGATGTTTACCTTCAAAATCAAAAGGCTTAGTCACTACTCCAACAGTTAAGAGTCCTAGCTCTTTTGCAATACGTGCAATAACGGGTGATGCACCGGTACCTGTACCACCGCCCATACCGGCAGTGATAAATACCATATTGCTATTTTCTAGATAACTACGGATTTCACTTTCCGATTCTTGTGCTGCAAGCGATCCGACTTCCGGCGAAGCACCTGCTCCAAGACCTCTAGTTGTGGAAACGCCTAACTGGATTTTATTAGTGCAATTGGAATGTTCAAGTGATTGTGCATCGGTATTAGCTACTACGAAATTTGCTCCTTGTAGGTTAGCAGCGATCATATTATTTACTGCGTTACTACCTGCACCTCCCACGCCAAAAACCGTAATAATCGGCTTTAATACTATATTTTCGGGAGCTTTTATATTTAGAACCATGATAATCTTTTATTTATATAATTTTATTGTATAGTAAAATTATAGTATAGTAAAAGATTTTGAAATTTCCATAAGTTTTGTGGATATTTCTAATTGATTTACTATTTTGAGATATTTTTTAGCTAAAATTAATAAGATCTTTGAAAGAATATAGTAAACTCAAGCCCTATTTTGTGAGAGGTGTATGGCTCCTATGTCATTCCCATGCAGGCGTTGTTGCGTGGACACCTCATCGTCATTGCGAGGAGCGAAGGGTGTTGTTGCATGGCTCGAGCAAGTGAAGATATTTTTTGCAAGGGAAAAGAGCTAAAATTAAGCAGCATTAATAAGATTAATAATTTTGCACTTAATTTTAGCCTGAGTTTTCCTACAAT
>DYDX01000016.1 GCA_020404425.1 Rickettsia endosymbiont of Pyrocoelia pectoralis | reverse complement strand
GTTTGTGCCATTGCAACTGCATTAATTGTAAAAAACGGTTTAATTAGGAACACTATAGAACCTATTAAAATCAAGATGAATAATGGTATTCCCAAGCAGGTGCTATCTATTTTTACTTATAGCTTAGAGCGTTGGAAACGTGGGTTAAATAAGCTTGCGAATAATATCAATTCTTTTATTAAAAAAATCCTATTTTATGATAAAAGCTTTACTCTCTTTCAACGTATTTACTAAAACTGTCCGGTACTATAGATTTATTCACGGGATGACAGGAGCGGAATTGATCCTTGTAATGACGAAAAAACAATCCACACAGGAATAACATTAACTGATACTGCTTATAATATGTCAGCAAACCCCAATAAAGGAATAATTATAATTCTCTCTTCCCCCTCAGGAGCAGGTAAGTCTAGCTTAACAAAGGGCTTGTTACAGATGGATAATAATTTACGCTTATCCGTTTCTGCAACCTCACGTAAACCTCGCCCGGGTGAAGTAGACGGAGTAAATTACCATTTCAAATCTAAATTAGAATTTGAGGAATTAATTAAGCAAGATAAATTCCTCGAATATGCTAGGATATACGATAATTACTACGGTACGCCTAAAGAATACGTGGAAACCCTGCTAAATCAAGGTTTGGACGTTTTATTCGATATTGATTGGCAAGGAGCAAGAGCTATTAAACAAAACGCTACTAATATTGTTTCGATATTTATTTTGCCCCCAAGCCTTGAAGTATTAGAGCAGCGTTTAAGAAATAGAGCTACCGATAGCGAAGAATCGATAAAGTTGCGTATGGAATCCGCACAAAATGAAATATCACATGCTAGTGAATATGATTATGTAATTACCAACGATGATTTTAACGATACGCTTCAAAATATATACAAAATTATCGTAGACGAACGGGAAAAAAGTTTTTGACTTTACCCTGAAAATTGGAACTCATACTTCTAATTTTCATGGATAATTCTTAAAAATGATTCGAACCCATTTCCTTTCACTAATTATAAAGCATTTTAAAACTCATAAAGGAATGTCGATATTTTTGGTAGATTTGCCGGATAAAAAAGTGATAATATGATAAGAAAGATTTGTAGGTATTCCCGCAACTTAATTGCGGGAGTTAGAGAATTGGATAAAAAAATAATAATTACATTATCTCACATCCACCCCCTTTTGCAGATTTGGCACCGCCTCCGGTAACTTTTACAACATCTTTAAAAGGATCTTCTTGATTCAAATTATTTAAATTTGATATATTATGATCAATTTTTTGTTTAAACACTTGATGTTTTTCATCTAGTGCCTCTAATTGCTTATTAAGTTCCTCTTCTTCTATTGTTAATTTTGGTTTTTGTGTGTCTGCTAATGGCATATAATCCTCGTTCTTTCATTATTAAATTCCTCTCGTTTTACTATCCTTAGAATTATTGGGGGTACGAGAAGGTTGTAAACTCCCAATATTATGTGCAACTGTTGCTTGTTTTTTTATTTTGTCGGCTTTAATGTTAGTAAGTACTTTATTATGAAGATTAACATCTTTTACGACACCTTCGGCACTAATGGCTCTATGCTGATTTTTAAGAACTTTATATTTATGATATGCTTCCGTATCTTTTCCGTGATGTGTTTTAATAGCATCCCCTAACTTTTTAATTTTTTCGCTTTGCACTTCTCTAGCTTTTTCGTACTTATTAATTCTCTCATTAGCCTCTTTTTTCTTTTTATTTAAATTTTCGGCATGAGATTTAAACTTATTTAGCTTTTCTTGCTGACTTTCTAAATCTTGTTTTAATTCATCAATTTTTTCAGGAGTTAAATCTTTTCTTTGTAATTGTTGTTTTATATTTGTTATTTCTTTATTTAATACATTTAGTTTCTCATGAACTTTTGTATGAAGATCATTTATTTTATTTTGATGCTCATAATATTCTTTATGATCTTTATGTTTTGATGCTATCTCTTCATGGTTTAGTATTCCTGCCTCTAATTTCTCATGGTCAACTATTTTTTCTTTTTCTAGTTTATTTGTTACATGTTCAATATGTTCGTCATGCTCTTTAAGTTGCTTAATGTTTTTGTCTATTTTCTCAATAAACTGATTATGAGAATGATTAAGCAATGCCATTCTTTGAGTAATTTCTTTCTCTTTTTCAGCAAGTATTTGCAGTCTTTCAGCTTTTAAAAACTCTTCTTCTTGCTTTTGAGCTTTATCAATGCTCTGCTCTACTTCAAAATTTTTAGCTTTTGCTTCACCTGCTTGTTGTAAGGCTGATATATCGAAATTTAACCCATACGATGCTGCTTCGAGTTGCAGAGTACCTAATTCCCCTAAAATCGTGTCAATGTGAGAGCGAGTATAAGCGTTGTTAAATTTTTCTTTTAGGTCGCTAAATTTTTTCCGTAATTCGTTTTTTATATCAGCCATAGAGTACATACCCTTAGTTTGCCAAATACATTAACAAACAGAGATCATTAAGTCAAGAAATTCTTAATAAAAATTTATTGTAATTCTATCCACTGATTTAATAGCTCATCCAGCTTCTTTTTATCATGAACTAATTGGTTAGTGATTTGATTATATTTTTGCAGATTTTCAAGGTATAAATTACTATCTTCAAGTTGTCTTTCTAGGTTTTTAATTGAAACCTCTAGCTTTTCAATATCATTAGGTAATGTTTCAAGTAAACGTTGATATTTGTAAGATAGTTTTTTATTTTGCGGCTCTTTAGGAGCAGCAAGTAAGGTAGGCTTTGAGGGTTTTTTAGCTATAGGAGTCGGAGCGAAATATTGTTTATAATCTTCATACCCTCCTGTTAAATCATGGATTTTGCCTTGGACAAAAACTAAAGTTCTAGTGACTAATCTATCTAAAAAATCCCGATCATGGCTAACTACTAACAAAGTACCGGAATAATCGGCAAGGATATCTAGCAGAATTTCCAAGCTATCCATATCAAGATCGTTAGTCGGTTCGTCTAGAATCAACAAATTTCTAGGATTTGTAAGAATTTTGGCAAGTAGCAGCCTATTAGCTTCCCCGCCTGATAGAATTCCGGCTTTAGCACTTAGTATTTTAGGGTCGAACATAAATTGCTTTAAATAACCGGCAACATGCATAGTTTTATTATTAGGTAAAAATACCTGATCTCCACCTGTAGGGCATAAAACTTGCTGAATAGTATGATTGGGTTCTAGTTTTTCCCGATGTTGGTCAAAATATGAGATATCTAAATTACCGCCATAGATGACTTTACCGGTTTCAGGCATAAGCTGCTTGGTTAGTAGCTTAATAAAAGTAGATTTTCCTGAACCGTTTGCTCCGATTATCCCGATTTTTTCACCTTTTTTTACACGGAAACTAAAATTATCAATAATTTTAGTATTTTTATAAGCAAAGGTAATATTATCGGCTTCTATAATAAACTTACTTTTAGCTATATTTTCTTCAAGTCCGGCTCTAATTCTCTGTTTTGAACTAGCTAGTTTTGCTGTTTGTTCCCGTGCTAGCACTCTTAAAGCTTTTAGCTGAGCTAGTCTTTTCTGATTTCGTTTACGTCTAGCCGTAACACCGGCATTTAACCAATCTTTTTCTTGAGACAGTTTTTGGTTTAATTTTCGTAGAGCAGCTTCCTCCTGCTCTATAACAATATTTTGCCATTCATCGAAAAACTTAAACCCTTTATCGGATTTACGTAAATGCCCTCTATCAAGCCACCAAATCTTATTAGTCACGTTTGATAGGAAAGTTCTATCATGGCTAACGCAGATAATAGCATCGTTATAGGACTTAACAAAATTTTCTAACCATTCGATTGTCTCAATGTCTAAATGGTTGGTAGGCTCATCAAGTAATAATATTTCCGGTTCTAATATTAAAGCTTTAGCAAGGCTAGCTCTTCGCAGCTGCCCGCCCGAATAAGTAGATAAGTTATCCGTACCTTTAATTTGTAATTTTTCTAGGATTATATCGATTTGATATTTGTCGATCTCTTTTTCACTATGTTTTGCTTCTAGAATGAAATCATAGACAGTCATATTAGTGTTTATAGCAATATCTTGCCGTAAATAACCGGTCGTGGTGGAGGGATCTTTGAATAGCTCACCGTTATCTAATTCGTAACCTTCTGATATGACTTTCATAAGGCTTGATTTACCGCAGCCGTTACGACCTATCAAGCAAATCTTATCGCCTTTATATACGTAAAGCTCTAGTTCCGATAAGATCACCTTATCGGCAAAGCTTAGATTACCGTTTTTAATATAATAAATTGGAGTCATGACGATGTATTTTATGTGGTTTCCGTCATTGCGAGGAAAATTACGAAGTAATTGACGAAGCAATCCAGTAAAATGCGTAGCATTTTTATTATTTTTCTGGATTGCTACGCTTCTTTTAGTCGCTCGCAATGACGATTCAATATCTACGCAACGACGCCACCAAACATAATATTATGACACTAAACTCTTTTAATCACTAAACTAGCATTAGTACCGCCAAAGCCGAACGAGTTGGAAAGTACATAATCTATTTTAGCTTCTTTAGCTTTAAGAGCAACTAAATCTAGCTTAACTTCATCCATAGGATTTTCTAAATTTAAGGTTGGCGGTGCAATTTGATCTTGAATTGCAAGAACTCCAAAAATAAATTCAACGCTACCGGCAGCACCGAGTAAATGTCCTATTGACGACTTAGTAGAAGACATTAGAACTTTGGAATTAGCTTCTAAAAATAACTTTTGAACGGCATTTAATTCGGCTGCATCCCCGATGCTAGTCGAGGTACCGTGTGCGTTAATATAATCAATCATGTCGGGAGTTATGCCGGCATCTTGCATTGCTTCATGCATCGCCCTGTAAGCCCCTCTGCCTTCGGGATGCGGGGCCGTCATGTGATATGCATCACCCGTAGAGCCGTATCCTACAACTTCGCCGTAAATTTTAGCTCCACGCTTTTTAGCATGTTCGTATTCTTCTAAAACTACAACACCTGCTCCCTCGCCCATAACAAACCCGCAGCGATCCTTATCCCAAGGTCTGGATGCTTTTTCAGGATTGTCATTATATTTAATGCAGAGTGCTCTAGCAGCCGCAAATCCTGCTACACCGACCGGCGTTACCGGTGCTTCGGCACCGCCTGCGATCATAACATCGGCATAACCGTGCTTGATCATACGCATAGCATCACCTATAGCATGAGCGCCTGTAGAACAAGCGGTTACGGCTGCTTGGTTTGGACCGCTAAATCCGTATTTTATAGAAACAAGACCTGATAAAAGATTAATTAAAGAGGCAGGAATAAAGAAAGGGCTAACCTTACCGTTATTATCTTGATGAAGTTTGATCGAAGTATCTTCGATCATTTTAAGACCACCTATCCCTGAGCCTAATATCAAACCTGTTCTATCACGTGATTTCTCATCGGTAGGAAGCCAGCCGCTATCTTCGATAGCCTCGGTTGCGGCAGCAACGCCGTAATGGATAAACCTATCCATTTTACTTAATCTATTTACATCGTCAGGAGCAGTAAAATTTTCAAGCTTAAATCCATTTTCTGCCGAATCATTTACTAGCCCCGCAATTTTACAAGCAAGTGTAGAAGTATTAAAGGCTTTGATTGTTTTTATACCGCTTGCACCGTGTAAAATATTTTCCCAAGACGATTTAACGTTTATCCCAACCGGAGTAATAAGCCCAAGACCGGTGACGACTACTCTTTTATTCACGTTTTGATTTGACATTTTTTAATTATCTTTTCAGATCGTTTAAATTAAGATTTTTGTTTTTTTTCTTCTATGCATTTTATAATATCGGCTACCGTTTTAATTTTAGCCGCTTCATCGTCAGAGATATCAATTCCTTCATTTTGATATTTAGCTTCTACTTCCATCATTATTTCTACAACAGCTAAACTATCAGCTCCTAAATCTTTTACAATTTCTGATTCTAAAGTTATATCTTCCTTTTTTTTGCTAAGCTTATCAGCAATTATATCAATAACTATCTCTTGCGTTGTATTCATAATTGGAACTCCGTAAATCAATTTAAATAAGTTAATAGCCCTAATATAAACAAAAGTTTAATTATTAGGCTTTGTTTAAACATTATAAACATTAGTTAAAAATATTTATAGTATTTTTATCTTAAAAGAACTTCTAGCATAAAAATTTATTTTATGCCAGCATAAAATTTATACCATCAACATTCCACCATTTACATGCATGGTTTGACCGGTAATATATGAGGCTTGATCACTAGCTAGAAACGCAACTATATTTGCTATATCCTCAGGAGTACCATAAGTACCTAACGGAATTTTTTGTGTTATAGCTTTTTTCTGTTCTTCGTTTAATTTATCCGTCATATCGGACTTTATGAAACCCGGAGCTACTGCATTAACGGTAATTCCACGAGATGCTACTTCATAAGCGATTGATTTAGTCATGCCTATTAATCCCGCTTTAGAAGCACAATAATTAGCTTGCCCGGGATTACCCGAAACTCCTACTACCGAAGATATATTAATGATGCGTCCGTATCTATTACTCATCATCTTTTTTATTGCTTCACGATTTAAGATGAAATTTACATTTAAGTTGATATCAATAACCTTATCAAAATCCTCATCTTTCATTCTCATTGCAAGCCCGTCTTTGGTAATACCGGCATTACAGACTAAAATATCTAGTTTTGAAGCACGGGATATTAAATTACCGCATTCATCCCTATTTGCAAGGTTACAAACTTCTATCGTGTAATTATCTTTTAAAATATTTCCAAGAGCTTTTAGTTTTTCTTCGTTGCTACCGCTAATAATTACGTGACTTCCAAGATTGTGTAATAATTTGGCGATAGCACTACCTATTGCTCCCGAAGCTCCTGTAATTAAAGCTGTTTTACCGGTTAAATTAATCATTTTCTTCCTCCGATGGTTCAAAATTTATATTGTTAATCTTTGATGATCTCTCACGTATTATTTTCTCAATTTCATTAGAGATTTTTGGGTTATCCTTTAAATATTGTTTAACGTTTTCACGCCCTTGCCCGATACGTACGTTATTATAAGAAAACCATGAACCTGATTTTTCAATCAACTCCAACTTAACTCCAAGATCAATTATCTCGCCTTCTTTTGAAATACCCGTACCGTACATTATATCAAAATCTGCCGTTTTAAACGGAGGGGACACTTTATTTTTTACTACTTTTACTTTGGTTTGACTGCCTACTACCTCTTCTTTATCTTTAATAGAACCAATTCGTCTTATATCCATTCTAACCGAAGCATAGAATTTTAAAGCGTTACCTCCGGTCGTAGTTTCAGGGTTACCGAACATTACGCCTATTTTCATCCTAATTTGGTTGATGAAAACGGTAATACAATTAGTACGGTTAATTGATGCGGTAAGTTTACGCAGTGCTTGGCTCATTAACCTTGCTTGCGATGCCATTTGTGCGTCACCCATTTCGCCTTCAATTTCTGATTTCGGTACTAATGCTGCTACACTATCAATGATGATCATATCAATACCTCCGGAACGAATTAAAGTATCGGCAATTTCTAAAGCTTGCTCCCCCGTATCCGGCTGGGAAATAATAAGCTCATCGATATTTACTCCAAGTTTCTTGGCATAAGCAGGATCTAACGCATGCTCGGCGTCAATAAAAGCACATGTACCGCCTTTTTTCTGAGCTTCGGCAATTAAATGTAACGTTAAAGTGGTTTTACCGGAACTCTCAGGACCGAAAATTTCTATGATTCTACCTTTAGGAACGCCTCCGATTCCGAGTGCTATATCAAGCCCGAGCGAACCGGTCGACACGGCTTCTATATCAACGTTCGGACGCTGACCAAGCTTCATCACCGAACCTTTACCGTAACTTTTTTCGATTTGTGCAAGTGCTGCGGCAACAGCCTTTTCTTTATCTATATTTGACATAAATTCCCTAATTATATTTCCATTTAAAATATAAGCTAAGATAAAAAAAATCAAATGTATATTTTGTAATTAGTAATTTAATAATAAAAAAGTCGAAAAGTAACTTTGAGTATTGAAAATACTTTTAAAATATACTAAAAGTATCAAAAAAAATATTGCGAGAAAAATTTATTATGAATGAAATAATAACAAATACAGAATATTTCAGTAAGGTTCAGACAAGATGAATTTAAAGGCGAGTCTGCGAAAGCAGTACAAGAAGTACGTGAGCACAGACGAGACCTGCAAAATTCGCTTGTATCAAGCTTAATGAAATATTCTGTACTAATGAGCTAATAAAAGATATTAGCGTTCTTATCGATAATGCTAAAGTACGTGTCGCTATTAAGGCTATAGTAAACTCAGCCCCATTTTGTGACAGGCGTGAGGGTAGAGCCTGTAGTAATAGGCGAGACGACGAACAACGAAGCACAAATTGGGGATCAGTTTGCTATAATGCTGAAATGACAATGCTTTATTGGTATATCGGTAAGAGAATTCAAGAAGAAGTGCTTAAAAATATGAGAGCTGAATATGGTAAGGAAGTATTTAGGGTCTTAGCTAAAGGTCTTTCATCATCATATGGAAGAGGATTTACTTATACAGCTCTAGTGCGAATGAATCAATTTTATCAGTCTTTTCAGGAGCATCAAATTGTTGCGACAGTGTCTCAACAATTAAGTTGGAGTCATATTATTGAGTTATTACCTTTAAAAGAGCAAAATCAAAAAGATTTTTATGCTTACATAATCTAAAATACAATGAAAAGTTGGTAGACGAAGCTCAATTTGGAAAAGAGCAAGGAGTCTGTAAGCCGAGGAGCGGAACGTACTATAGTACGTGAGCATTCGAGGTCTTACAGATACGACGTAGCCAATTTTTCAAATTCAGCGAGTATATGTCCATACAAGAAAATTGGAGTGTAAGGCAGCTACGTAGCAATATTGATAAAATGCTATATGAAAGAACTAAGTTATCTCAAAAACCTAATAACGAGCAAGTATTATCATTATTAAAAACAAATCCTCAATTAGAGCCTGATTTAATTCTTAAAGACCCTTATATACTCGGTGAATTTCAAAAATTGGCTACGTCGTATCTGTAAGACCTCGAATGCTCACGTACTATAGTACGTTCCGCTCCTCGGTTTACAAACTCCTTGCTCTTTTTGAAATTGACCTTCGTCTACGAACTTTTCATCTATTAGCAGTATTATTCATGTATAGCTAAACTTAGATAAAATAGTTATGTCACTAATCTGTCATTCCTGCGAAAGCAGGAATCCAGAAAAAAAGTATAAGTACAGCAAAATTTTAAAATTAAAAGCTCGACTTATCTCGCTTTACGCTGGATTCCTGCTTTCGCAGGAATGACAGATAGATCCACGCAACAACGCCTTGCGAGGAGCGGAGCGACGTGGCAATCCAGAAAAATAATAAAAAAATTCTGTGAGCCAGAATTTTTTACTGGATTGCTTCGTCAATTACTTCGTAATTTTCCGTAGCTCAGACGGAAAAACTGATCCACGCAACAACGCCATCACGGAATGACTACATATCCTTGTTATTTCGCTTCGGCTATATTTAGTTTATTATACAGCTTATAAATAGATTGCTCGGCATTATTAAGTTCCCTACTAACCACTTTTAACAGCTTCTTTGAAGGTTTTTCGGTTATTTGTGCGGCAGAGCTTATTTGTTCAGCTAAGTTCTTAAGAGATTCTTGTATTTCTATAAAAGATTTTTTAAATTGTTCTTTTATAATATTAGATGAATCTTCTAATTCCTTGATTTTTAGGCATAAATTTTCTAAAAGCTGATCTATTTTTACTTGCATTAAACTTAATTTTTGCCTTTGTTTTTCGCTAAGATAATTTAATGTATCCTGCATTTTTGCTTGAATTCTTACTTCTGTAGTACGGTCAAGTCCTGATGCTAAACCAACTTTGCTCATTAAAAATATTATCCATTTATGAACGTCGAAATGATACCATTTTACACCGTTACGATAATCTGAAGGAAAAGCATGATGATAATTGTGCCAATTTTCCCCAAGTAAAAATAATGCCATCCACCAAATATCGCCGGCAGTTCCTTTATAGTATTTTTTGCTACCTACAAAATGACATAAGGAATTAACGCAGAAAGTTGCCTGTTGTTGCAAGAATCTGCCGAGTCCCATAAATAGAAATGCTATATATGCCGATATTAAAGTTCCTCCGATTAAGTAACCGACCAATAAAGGTACAATAACATTCATAAAAACTGCTATTTGCCAATAATATTTTAATTGCCATTTTAGCGACTTATTTCTTCCGTGCTTAGCCCAAGTGATGCGATCTATTGATTTGTAACTACCGTCACCGACTAACATCCAACCTAAATGAGACCAGAAAAATCCTAAAATTTTATTATCATATTTTAAAGGACTATGAGGATCTCCTTCTTGATCTGTCTTAGCATGATGCTTATAGTGATTCGATGCCCAAGATAAAGCCGGTCCTTGCAAAGTTCCGGCAGATAAAACAACTAAAATAAATTCGGCATATTTATTTATTTTATATGCATTATGTGACCATAATCTATGTAACCCGATTCCAACGGTAATATTATAAATATAATAACTGCTAACCGTAAAGGCAATTTCAGTCCAGCCTATCCCATAATCAGATATATATTTAACTAACAATGATATAAGGATGGTAGGATAAATGATTAAAGCAAAAACGGCGGGTTTATTAAATTTACTTAACATAAAATTTAACCGGTGTTTAGTTTTTAATTAATGAACCTAATTCTAATAAGGAAGTTTAACATAATTATTGTATAAATACAAAGAAAATTTTAATTTTGTTTATACTTACTCTATAGTAGAAGAGGTTGAATTATGTGCTATTTATAGGAAATACTTTATTTTTTTAAGAATATAGCGAATACCGGCGAATAGCTAATCCACTTACGGTATAAGATATGTTCTTAAAAAATTAAATTAATGTATAAACGGTATATAATTCAAATTCTTTTACTATATATCTTTATTTAGAGAATAACCGATAAAACGAACGGTTTTAATAATAGGATGTTCTTTCCCTAGTACATCTCTAATTCTATTTATATGTACGTCTATTAGGCGTTGGTTAAAGCTTTCTTCATCTCCCCACAAATATTGCATTATTTCTTTACGCGAAAACACGGTATCGGGAAATTGAAAGAAAAGCCGTAAAATTTTAAATTCTGTAGGACCTAAGCGAATATTTTGTCCGTTTTTATATACTTTTGCGGTATTTAAATCAATATTTACATGTTTAAATTTTATTATATTATCTTGTAGAATAGTCTTAGAACGCCTTAATAAGTTTTTTAAGGCAATTATTATTTGATCCGATAAAAACGGTTTATAAAAAAATAACACCGAATCGTCGGTTTCCGTGAGATTTAATTGTTTATGTGATAATAAAAAAATTATCGGGGTTTTAGCAAATTTATCAATTTTCCTAATATTATTGATAATTATGGAAAGGTTTTCTTGTAGTTCAGAGTTAACAACTATGATAGCGAGAGGTTCATTAAAGAAATAATTCATTGTATTTCCTATAGTTGTAACCCGCATTATGTTAAACCCTGCCCTTTCTATATCATTATATAAAGGAATATTAACGCTTTTTTTATGTTTCTCTTCTTCAACGATTAAAAGTTGAGGTAATAGTTTATCTAGCACGAAATTAATCTCTATTAATATTTAGTAAATAATTAAAAAATTTTATAATAATCTCTAATTTATTTAAGGGGTTATAGCAAACTTTTTTTAAAAATAAACAAAGAAATAATAATTTTTTTAAAGATAATACTTGAATTAAATAGTTTTAGTTGCTATAAATAGCTTTATTTTACAGTTGTTTGCCGGAGATTCTTACATATTATGAGCTTTTATGAATTAACTTTTATTATACGTCACGACGTATCATTAAACGATATAGATAAAATTGTTGACGATTTTACTAAAATTATTAAAGACAATAACGGTAACGTTATCAAGAAAGAATATTGGGGGCTAAGAACCTTAGCTTATAAAATCGGTAATAATAAAAAAGGACATTATTACTTTTTAGGTCTGGAAATTCCTGGTGCGTCAAAGGATGCTATGAACGAATTAGAAAGAAAAATGAAGTTAAACGAAAATATTATTAGATTCCTTAATATAAAAGTAGATTCTATTAGTAACGAGCCTTCACCGATATTAAAAAATCAAAATACCGAAAATACTCCGGTAGTTGATGTAACAGTTAATTAAACTTAAATAAAATTGCAGTAATTAAGGTCAAAATGTCAAAAGATAATACTAGCGAAGCAGCCACACGAAAAGTAGGGGAAAGATCTTCTAAAAAAGTATTTTTTAGAAGACGTAAAGGTTGTCCTCTTTCTATACCTAATGCACCGGTTATTGATTATAAAAATCCTGAACTATTATTAAAATTCGTTTCGGAAGGCGGTAGAATGCTACCGAGTAGAATTACAAATGTTTGTGCAAAAAAACAAAGAAAGCTAAATAATGCTATTAAAATAGCAAGAATTTTAGCATTATTACCTTTTGTATTTCAAGCTAAATAAGGGATATTAGAAATGGAAGTTATTTTAATTAAACCCGTAAGAAAGTTAGGTAAAATCGGAGAAATACATAAAGTAGCCGCAGGGTTCGGTCGCAATTATCTCTTACCGCAAAAATTAGCCGTTAGAGCTACTGAACTTAACAAAGAGTTGATTGCTCAACAAAAGCATGAATTGGAAGAAAAAGATCAAAAGATAAAAGCAGAAGTAGTAAAAATCAACGAGCTTATACAAAATCAAAAATTGACTTTTATCCGTCAAACTTCAGAAGACGGCAAGCTTTTCGGTTCAGTAAGTAGTAAAGAAATAGCTGATCAATTATCAGAAAAAGTATCTTATTCTATTTCGCACTTAAATATAGTTCTTGATAAGCAGATTAAGTCTACCGGTTTATATGTAGTTGAAGTGAGGCTACATCCGGAGCTAAGTACTAATGTTACGGTTATTGTTGCAAGGTCAGAATCAGAAATTCAAGATTATTTACGTGAGCAGAAAACCGAAAGTTCAGCAGAACCTTTAGCTGAATCAGCTTAAAATTCTATCGTTATATGCTATTACAAGCAGCTAAAAGTCTTGTTGTTTAATACCTTTCCTGCTTATGTCAGGAAAGGTATTAAAGCCCTCAATGTTACCTTTTACCTGCGTAGATTCGGAAATAGCCCCCACAATCGTCATTGCGAACGAGCGAAGACGTTGTTGCATGGCTCCGTTCTCGGTGTCATCTAGTTGCTTGTCCTATAGTACCGGACAGTTTTTGTTTTATGTCATTCCCGCGTGGCATTGTTGCGTGGATCGAAAAACGCCCTCGGTGTCATACCGGCTTGGGAACTAGATCCAGAAAAAAATATTTAATAAAATGAAACATATAAAAAACTAAATTTTTTATATGTTTTTACTGGATCCCGTGAATAAATCGATGGTACCAGAGTCGTCATTGCGAGGAGACTTCGCTACGTGGCAATCCAGAAAAAATAATAAAAAAGCTAATTCATAGAATTTTTTATACTTCCCTGCTTCATCAATTACTTCGTAATTTTCCGTAGCTCAGACGGAAAAACCGATCCACGCAACAACGCTTTCACGCAAAGGCGGGAATCCAGAAATAATATAAAAAAATGTACGCTGAAAGTTGTTGTTTTCTTGGATATCGTGGACAAGCAACCAGATGACATGTTAGAAATTTTTCGATCCACCTAACAATTGCCAAAGAGTGACATTTATGCTCTTTTCTTTTGAGTTTCTTGAATTAAAATATCGGCAGGAATATTTAGATTTTTATGTAGTTTTCTAATCATAGGTAAAGTGAGATTTCTTTTTTTATTAAGAATTTCAGATACCCTACTTCTTGATCCTATGCTTTTTTCTAAGTCTTTACGGCAAAGCCCCATTTGTTCCATTCTAAAATTAATAGCTTCAATCGGGTCAGGCTTCTCTATTTTATAACAATTAGCCAAGACTACCATTATTTTGGTATTAAAGTTTTTAGTTTTAGCCATCTATAAAGTTACTAATAGCATAGCAAATTCCTCAAGTCCCATTTCTATAGCTAATTTCTTGAAGATAAATCTTTTCTTGTTTAATTTTCTTCTTCTGACTTTTTGGCAATAATATTTTTTAAATTAAAGAAATATAGTTATTGTGAGTTGTATGTTATATTATAACATGTTATAATGTATAATATTCTAAAATTCATAGAGGTAAAGAAGTTTATATGAATATTAATGTATATATAGAAGAGCAATTAGCAATACAACTCTCACAATATGCTAAAAAGTTTCATAAAAAAAGAAATTCTATAGTACGAGATGCAATTAAAGATTGGCTTAAAAAACATGAACAAAGTCAGTGGCCTAAATCAGTGATGCAGTTCAAAGGCATATGTGATTTTCCTGATATCTTAGAATTACGTAAAGATATAATAGAATCAAAGAAAGAATTATTTTAGGTAAAAGTAGGAAATGTATGTATTTATTAGATAGTTGTACAATTAGTGATTTTATGAAAGGAGAGCCAAACACTACAAAAAAGGTTAAATCCTTATCTCCTTCAACGATATATACTTCCACAATAACTCAAATGGAAATTACATATGGATTGCTAAAGAAATTTAATTACTCTCATAAATATTTTAATTTTTTTGAAGAATTTATAGCAGCAATAACAGTCCTCTCATTTGATGAAGATGCAGCTAAAAATAGTGCAGAGATCAGAAAAAACCTAGAAAGGTTAGGTAAACCGATAGGAGCATACGATATTTTAATAGCAGGAATTGCAAAGGCAAATAATCTAATACTAGTTACTTCTAATGAAAGAGAATTTTTAAGGGTCGAGAAGTTGATTTTAGAAAATTGGCGAAACACTTGAATTAAAAAAGTTATTTTTGTCTGCTTTACTAATATCCATTACTAAAAATTAGTTACTTGGTCAATATAAAGTGACTAATTATGAGAGTTAGGAGATGACTTTTGACCTTGCGGTGAAACTCTGCCAATCATTATGTCAATTGAAACTTCAAGGTAATCAGCAAGTGCAAGTATTATAGAAATACCTAAAACTTTTTGAGGATTATCTTCTTTTATAAAATTACGTATTGCATTCGGGCTAAATCCACAATTCTCACTTAATTCATAGGGGTTAAGGTCTTTATTCTTTTCTAATTCATTATTAATAAAACTTCTTAAATTATTATAAACTTCATCTAAAGAAATATCATTAAATTTATAATTTGTTAATTTATCATAATATTGCTTTTTTCGTCCTAGTACTTCATCTATTGTACAACCAAAATACTTAGCAATTTTTAATATAGTAAAAAGGTCAGGATTTAGTTGAGAAGCATTTATAATATTGCTTACTGTAGTTTTAGAAATACCACTATTTTTTTTAAAATCCTTTCTTATTACTTTGTCTTTTTGTATAGATTTTTTTTGTAAAAATGCTTGTATTTTACTAATAAGTGTCATACTGCTTAATTAAATAAATTAATAATAAAAATTCCCGCAGTATGCAAAACTTTTTATTGACGACATAATTACAATAAACTAAATATTGTAATTAATGGGGATTAAGCTCAATCATTGATTGCCAAGGTTTAAAGCTTTACTTTTGACTTCTGAAAAAATAAGAGAGTAAAGTTTTAGACCAAGCTAATAAACCAAAGAGCTTTATAAAAAAAATTAGCTGAGTCGATAAATATCACAATCTTGCAAATTCAATATTTACCAACTCATAAACCCATAACCGTAATTAAAGGTTATTTTATGACAATATCTAATTGCCCTACTAAAATCAATGATTTTTTCTCGGTTACTTTATTCTTATGGCATTAAATTAAGCTTTTCTTACTTTTTATAGCTAATTTAATTTATTTGCCTTTTAGGTTCTGTGCATTTTTAATGTAATAATCATCATTATAGCTCTTTTTAGCTGCAAATTATAAGATTTTTTTGAAATAAGAATAACTATTCCAGCAAAAATCTTATTAATTTTCGCTTAAAAATATCTCATAATTATAATCATTAATCAAAAGTGCACAGAACCTAGGTAAGAGAGGAAATCATGTGCGAACCTGAAAATTCAATTACTAAAAGAACTATTATTATTAACGAAAGAGAGCGAAACTAAATACGGTGCTTTATCTGGTTTTCTTCATGCTATGAGATCAGAATTCAATCATAATCTATAAGAACTTAATAAAGAGTTAAAAGCCTAAAATTATAAGTCATACCTTATATAGTAAATTTATTTCCCGAAATATTAAAGACCACTCTGTTTTTATCAATAATACTGCTGGTAGGAAATAAAATTAATTACCTCTCAGGCAATAATATCTCTCTTTTACCGGTATGGTTTGGTGGGGATACTATCCCATCTTTTTCCATTTTTTCAACTAAATTAGCGGCTTTGTTATAACCGATTCTAAGCGATCTTTGAATATAGCTTATTGAAGATTTACGCTCGTCTTTAACTATCTGCACGGCTTTTTTATAAAGCACTTCATCCGAACTACCGTCACCGATATCCACACTTCCGTCATCATCTTCATCCGTTTGCTGCGTTACGGCAGATATATATTCCGGCGTACCGGTTTCTTTTAAATATTCGGTAATTCGCTCAATTTCTGCTTCATCTACAAAAGGACCGTGTACCCTAGTGATTTTGGAGGTATTACCCATAAATAACATATCCCCCATACCAAGCAATTGCTCGGAACCTTGTTCGCCTAAGATCGTGCGGCTATCGATTTTAGATGTAACTTTAAAGCTAATACGGCTCGGGAAGTTAGCCTTAATCACACCGGTGATAACGTCCACCGATGGTCTTTGGGTCGCCATAATAATATGAATGCCTGCCGCTCTTGCCATTTGGGCAAGACGCTGAATCAGCATTTCGATATCCTTACCGGCAACTAGCATTAAATCAGCCATCTCATCGACTATTACCACTATAAACGGTAATTTCTCCATACTCATTGTAACGGTTTCGTAGATAGGTTTGCCGGTTTCGGGATCAAAGCCGGTTTGAATAGAGCGTTCGATTACTCGCCCCTCTTTCACTGCTTCTTGAATCTTAACATTATAACCTGCAATATTTTTAACCCCGATATTGCTCATCATTCTATAGCGGTTTTCCATTTCTTTAACTGCCCATTTAAGTGCTACCACCGCTTTAGACGGCTCGGTTACGACCGGGGTTAATAAATGCGGGATACCGTCATAAGCTGATAATTCTAGCATTTTCGGATCAATCATAATAAAGCGGCATTCTTCAGGGGTATAGCGATATAATAGCGAAACTATCATAGCGTTAATTCCAACCGATTTACCCGAACCTGTAGTACCCGCAACAAGTAAATGCGGCATTTTAGCAAGATCGGCAATTAAAGGCTTGCCCGCTAAATCTTTACCGAGAACTAAAGGCAATAAAGTAGATTTGTCTTGATATTCGGGAGTTTCTATCAGCTCTTTTAGGCAAAAGAATTCACGCTGTTTATTTGGCAGCTCAATACCAAGCACGTTTTTACCGGGTACTACTGCTATCCTAGTTGATAAAGCAGATAATGAGCGGGCAATGTCATCTGATAAACCCACCACTCTTGAGGTTTTAGTACCTGCTGCCGGCTCAAACTCGTATAAAGTCACCACCGGACCTTGACTAATATTTATGATTTGCCCTTTTACGCCAAAATCACTTAATACGCTTATTAGTTCTTCGGCTTTCTGTTTAAGCTCTGAAGAGGACGCTCCTTTTATATGATTATTTTCGGGATTACGTAATAGCGAAATAGGTGGTAAAACTCCTTCATTCTGAGATATTTTAGCAGCAGAAGCAGGCTTACTAAAGAATTTTATAGGATTTGCAGGTGCCGGTGCAGGTTTAACAATAAGCGGTTTATTATCTTCCGTGAATTTTATTTTCTCACGTGCATGGTTTGAGTAAGAAGGGGTAATATTTATTTCACTATTATTTTTAGCTTGAAATAATCTAGCGAAAGATAATTTTGAAAATATATTACGTAAGAAATTTTGAGTTTGATATGATAAATACTTATATAATTTAATTATAAAACTACTTAAAGAGGTAAATTTAATTTCAAATAAAATAACTACCGCAATAAATATAAAAAATATTAAGAATAAATATAACTGGCTTGTAAATTGTCCCAAATAATTAAGCGTGATTACACCGACTGCCCCCCCTGCATTTGCTGGTACAAACTCTAATTCAAGATTAGATAATAATGCCGCAATACTTACAAGAGTAAAAAGCATAGTAAAAATTCGGATAAACGACTTTCTTTGTTTTTGCCTCCAACAATTTCGTCCCCAAATAAAACAAGAAATCGGCACTATAAAAGCAGCAACTCCGAAAAATTGATATAAGATATCCGACATATAAGCCCCTACATTGCCTATTAAATTATTAGGGGATTCTATTGTCGCCGAATTAAAAGACGGATCGTCGATTTTATAAGATAGAAGAGCAGAAATAATAACAAGCCCCGTTATTCCTAGAATAGCAGCCTGAACTTTGTGGTTTGAAAAGAATCTATTTATGTAGTATAACATTAGGTAATTTTAAAAAAATATTTAATAGACCTCTTCGAAAACTCTACTTCTGCTGGTAATTTGTGTGTCGATCCGCTGCTCGCATCCTCACGTACTAGAGTGTACGCTGCGGTGGCTGCGTGTCTCCTACAAATTCCCTACCATAAGCGAGCTTCGAAAGAGGTCTAATATAAAATACGTTTTTAAAACAATTAGCACAAGTGTAATGTTATTATATTAACTCGCTATAGAAAAGGTTCTTATTCTCTGCTCTTTAGCTTTCCACCCCTCATCTTCGGCAAGTTCTAGATCGTATTGGTTTTGCATATTCATCCACCAACGAGGATTAACATTAAAATATTTTCCTAAACGTAAAGCTGTATCTGCTGTGATGGAGCGATGGTGCTTAATTATATTATTTATTCTAGTAACCGGTACATACAATATCACGGGCAAGCTTGCTTTGACTAATACCCATAGGTTCCATAAACTCCTCAAATAGAATTTGACCCGGTGAAATAGGAGATAATTTGTTAGTCATAAAATCTTTCCTTATTAATGATAATCAATAATTATAAACGGTTCTATATAAAGCGTATATCATAATATGAACATAAAAATTTACTCAAAGCAAGATTTTCAAAAAATACGGTTAGTCTGATAAACTTGAAATTACATAAAAAATGAATTAAAATTAGTTATAATAAAAATAAATAGAATTTATTGTGCCTATAATTAGCCGTTTTCTTGGCATTGTAATTATGATGTACTACCGAGATCATAACCCACCTCATTTTCATGCTAAATACGGAGAGTATGAAATAATAGTTTCATTAGAAGGAAAAGTACTTGAAGGGAAATTTCCTAAAAGAGCTTTACAACTAGTTATAGAATGGCTTAATTTACATAAAAAAGAATTATTAGACAATTGGCAAAAAACTCAAAATGGTAAGCCTCTAAACTCTATTGCACCTTTGGAGTAAAATATGTTACATGTAACATCCGTAAAATATATTAACGATTATTGCTTAGAATTATCCTTTGATGACGGTACTGAAGGTAATATAGACTTATATAAGCACTTAAAAGGGTTGATATTTGAACCCCTTAAAGATAAAAATCTATTTGCTAAAGTAATTCTTGATAAAGAATTACAAACTATTACTTGGTCTAACGGGGCAGATTTTGCTCCTGAATTTTTAAAATCTAATCTAGAAGTATACTCCTAATAAATGAAGAGTATACAGTAACTAACATTAACTTAGAATTTACAGCTTTGAAAAAAATGTTATAATATAGGCGGTTCTATAAAATCATATATCATAACATGACTATAAAAATCCATTCAGAGCAAGATTTTGAGAAGATGCGGCTAGCCGGTAAGTTTGCTGCCGAAACGCTTGACTTTATTGCGGAATACGTAAAGCCGGGCGTAACTACCAATAGTTTAAACGATCTGTGCCATAATTTTATTACATCCAATAACGCTATTCCTGCTCCCTTGAATTATAAAGGCTTTCCAAAATCGATTTGTACCTCGATAAATCACGTAGTTTGTCACGGTATACCAAACGATAAACCGTTAAGAAATGGTGATATAGTAAATATTGATGTTACGGTAATTTTAGACGGTTGGTACGGTGATACTAGCCGTATGTATTATGTCGGCGACATAGCAATAAAACCGAAACGTCTTATACAAGTAACATATGATGCAATGATGAAAGGTATCGAGGTAGTGAAGCCCGGTGCTAGGCTCGGTGACATAGGGCATGCTATCCAAAGCTATGCCGAAAAGCATAATTATTCAGTCGTAAGAGACTATACCGGTCATGGTATAGGTCGAGTTTTTCATGACGAGCCGTCAATATTAAATTACGGTCGTAAAGGTACTGGGCTTGTTCTAGAGGAGGGTATGTTTTTTACCGTCGAACCCATGATAAATGCCGGTGGATACCATACTTTATTAAGCATTTTAGACGGATGGACGGTTACCACACGTGATAAATCCTTATCGGCACAATTTGAGCATACTATAGGCGTAACTAAAGACGGCTTTGAAATATTTACTTTATCACCTAAAAAACTTGATTATCCTCCATACTCAATCTGATTTACAAAATGTTAGAAACTAATTTGATAGAATTTGATAATGATGATATTGATGTGTCTCATTATATAGGTCATCGAAAGAGAACAAAAGAGAGATTTATTAATGCAGGAGCTACTCATTTTTCTGATTATGAATTATTAGAACTATTGCTATTTTCGGCTATACCTCGTAAAGACGTAAAGCCTCTTGCTAAAAAATTGTTGGATAATTTTAAGACCATTACGGATTTAGTAAACCTTGATAAGGATAGGTTGTTAAGTATTAAAGGCACGAATGAAAATTTATATATTAATTTTGCAATAATACGTGAATTAATAAATAGAGTGTTAAAGCAAAAAATAATTAATAAAAATATTATTGCTTCTTGGGGTTCTTTAATCGATTATCTAAAAATTAATATGGGCAATATGCGTTTAGAGCAATTTCGTGTATTATTTTTGAATAAGAAGAATATTTTAATTGCCGATGAGATTTTAAGTCAAGGAACTATAGATCAAGCAGCCGTATATCCACGGGAAATAATTAAAAGAGCCCTGTTCAACGAAGCTAGTAGCATTATACTCGTTCATAATCACCCAAGCGGGAGTCCGGAACCTTCAAAATCCGATGTTGATACGACGAATAAAATAGTTGAAACTTGTCAAACCGTAAATATTGTAGTACACGACCACGTAATTATAAGTAATAACAAATATTATAGTTTTAAATCTAATATGTTACTATGAATATACAAAGCTACGGCACGTTATTTGCTTCATCTTTTATAGCAACTATCTTGCTGACATATATATTGACTAAATATTTACCGTTGGTAGGACTTGTTGACGTACCAAGCATGCGTCGCTCTCATAAAAACATAACACCACGTGGCGGCGGTCTTGCTATTGTACTTGTCGCAATAATAGCATTTAGCATATTTGAATATGTTACTAGCAGTAATTTTACTCATTCCGTAAAAATATTACCGTTATTATTTATAATCGCATCGGTTTCTTTTTGGGATGATTTAAAACCCGTCTCGGTTGTTATAAGGTTAATAGTACATTTAGTTTGTTCAGCTTGTGTTATCTTACTTTTTTTCCCTTTAGACCTCACTATTTACTATCATATATTTATATATGTCCTTTTCGTTATAGCCTTAACCGGTTTTATCAATATATATAATTTTATGGATGGAATAGACGGGATGAGCTGCATCGAATCTATTCACTTATCTATCACTATGCTTATATTAAGCCGGTTGCAACTACCGCTACTTGCTTATCCGGATTTTATAATCAATATAAATATTATTATACTTGCCTGCTCTGTAGGATTCTTAATATTTAACTGGCATCCGGCAAAAATATTCCTAGGAGACGTAGGCAGCATAAGCCTTGGTTTCCTAACGGGTATTTGCTTATTAAATCTTGCTATAACAAATACCCATTTATTTATAGCTTGTTTTATCGCTAGTTTATATTACGTAACCGATGCAGTGCTTACTATATTAATCAGATTATTAAATAAAGAAAAAATTTGGCAACCGCATTTAAAACATTTTTTTCAAAAAGCAGTACAGAAAGGTAAATCTCATAAACAAGTAGTATCGATCATAGCGATTTGTAATATATTTCTAATGATTTTATCTATTATATCCCTGTACTTTCCTATCATATCTTTAATGCTTGCTTTAGCGACAATTATTTTAACCGTCCAAAGTTTATTAAAATGAAATTGCTTAAAGAGGATATAGATAAAATAGTTAGACGTATCTTCGCCAGGCAACACCCGTTACTCCCTGAAATCATAATTAACTGGGGGAAAATAGTCGGCTTTAATTTCAGCACTAAAACATTACCTATAAAAATAGCTACCAACACTCGTAACAAGCAAAAAATTAACACCTTATTCATTCAAGCAGAAGATCATGCCGTAGCTTTGGAAGTATCCTTTCAGCAAGAAATTATACTAGAACGTATTGCGATTTACCTTGGCTTTAAAGCAATACACGAAATGCGTGTAACGGTTTACAAAAATATCAAATAAATATTTTTATAAAAAATTAAGATTGATTTAATTAATTATTTTTGTATCATCAGATGATAAATATTTAAGAAATATCTATTATTTTAACTAATTTTTAATTTGTATATATCATATGGGGAAAAACACCGTAAACATAAAAAATCTTCCGATCTTATTTTAAAAGCCGATAATACTAACCAAAATACTAGTCAGATTAACGTTCCGGAAAATCTGAAAATTAACGAAGAGTTTAGAGAAAAATGTTATAAAGTTTTAACTAAGGATATTTTAGCAAGAAAAAATATTATTTTGTCTGCGTTTTTAGCAAAAGATTTAGAAGCATTAAAATTATTCATTGAAATATTAAAAACCGATATTACAGTAGATGACATATTTGGTACTAATTTAATAGAAGGCGATAGAAAAGATATATTACAATATTTTATTGAGGATTTGAAATTAGATTTTACCAATCTAAAAAATTCACAAGGAGAGTCTCTTTTATCTTTCGCTGCCATGTACGGATCTAGAAAATGCGTAACATATCTTTTAGACAAAGGATATAATCCGAATAATCAAAATCTAAAGGGAATAACTACTTTACAACGTGCCATAATGGGCAATCATCCTGAAATTGCTGAAGCATTAATTCAAAAAGAAGCAAGATTTGACAATAATACTCTTAAATGTTTAGCAGAGTCTAAATATTCTGTTTCTGATGCTAAAAAATTAATAAATATTCTTGCTCAGGATCAATCTATTGATAAGCAAGTAGTAGAAAAAAATTATAATACTCTACGCAAACCTTTACTCAGAGAATTAAAAATAGTTAAAACGGAAAAAAGCTTATCCGAATTTCAAGAAATGGATATGAAATTAAAAACTAACTATTGTAAAGCTATAATCGGTCAAAAATATGAAATATTCCCTGAATTAATATTAGAAGTTAAAGAAGCACTTAGATATCAATTTAACGAACTCAAACAATCTAAATCGCAAAATAAAGAATCAACTTTGGCTAATATAAAAGATTTATTATATAACGTAATTGATGTTTATAAAATTTTCAAATTTTCAGGAAGCGAAGAGTTAAGAAAAGATATAACAAATTATTTAGAAAAATATGATAATCCTAAATTTAAGGTAAGTTTTTACAAATATCTACTATTAGAGCTTTATAAAAACAGTAATTTCTTGGAAGCAATTAAATATGGGCATGCGGCATTAAAAATTTTAGATTCTCAAGAAACCAAAAGCGATATAACAGATAAGCAAAATATTTTATACAATTTAGGAAGATCCTATACTCAAATAAATACCGAGGTAGCATTAAAATATTTAAATCAAGCGGAAACATTAGCTCCTAATAACGAGTATATAATAGTTGAAAAATATTATATATATTTGTCAAGGAATCAAATAATCCAAGCTGAACTAGAAGTAGAGAAAATAAAAGACTTAGAATTAAAAAATCTCCTTTTAATTAGATTGTTTTTAGTTACAGGGCAAAGTCCGGAAAGCTTTAATTTTGAAGAGAATAAATTTAATGGTGATGAATTAAAAACAAGCGTATATAATGATACTCTTAGTATATTGTATAACAAAACAAGGGATACTCAAAATTTAATTAATTTATATGAAAAGCAGATAACTGATGGCATAAATCAAAATTATCCTGAAAAAGCGTATAATATAACTTGTAAAGCATTGATTTTGTTCAAAGATGCTCGAAAATGGAATGAAGGTCTTAGCTTCCTTGACCAAATATATAATAAATATCCTACAATTTTTCAAAATCATAATTCTTCTACTTTAAAATATTATGAATTCCTTTTTTATAATGATAGTAGTACGCATTCGAGTGAAGCAGAAAAAATTTTAAATTCCTTAAATAATAAGATTTTTTTCACTAAAGAAGGGTTTAAAATAATAGCTTATATCTATGAGCTTGCTATATATAGTGCGCTTCTTAACAATGATTCCGTTAAAATTGCTTTATATCAAAATAATTTAAATAAATTTCCTAATAATCGGGAAATTGAGTCGGTAAAAAAATTAGCACAAATATTTTCTTATATAATTTCTGAAACTAAAGAGGCGGATGCACTAGATACTTCTCTACCAACATCAAACGCTGAAATTTTAGATTCGCAAGCACCGAAATCAGAATTACCAGAATCTACGAAAATATCCCAAATTATTAAGGCTAAAAATACGTCATTTGCCGAAATTGAAATGATGATAGCCGATCAAGATCACGAATCCATATTAAAATTAAATTAAAAAACATTACAAAAATATTTTGCTCATAAAAAATTAGAATTACAAAATCAAATTGAAAATGTTAATAATGCTAAAATTTGTTGGACGTTAAAAGACAAAGCTATTGATGAAGCACAAGTCGTAACTTTAGATTCCGGTTCAAAATTTTACGGAATGATTGACGAAAATTTAATTTCTAACTTAGATATAAAAATAGCACAAAAATTTAAATTAGCTTTAAGCAAGGGATTTGTCGGAGATAAAGGAGAAATAGGCGTAAAAAGAATTTCCCAAAAATTAGTAGAATTAAAAATTTTGCAAGATATCGTATTATATACGAAAGAAATATATAAAAACCCTGAAGGAAAATATCTAGTCATTTTTAACAAACAAGCAAACCATAAAGAAGTAGAGCGAGTTGCAGAAACTGCTAAATTAGACTATATAGACTTAAATAATGAATATGATAATTCAGTACCATGTATAGGAGATTACCAATTCCACATATAATTTACATATTTTTAAATAAAGAAATTGCTTTATCGGCAATAATGAGGTATATAATATAGACAAATTAATCTCGGGGCGTAGCGCAGCCTGGTAGCGCATCTGGTTTGGGACCAGAGGGTCGGGAGTTCGAATCTCTCCGCCCCGACCAATATAAATAAATATAATTAATGTCAAAAGACGATTTAGTACAGTTTATAGGTAAAGTTATTCGCCTTGCACCTAATATATTTACGGTAGAATTGGAGAACGGTCATCTAGTTTCTGCTCATGCTGCCGGCAAAATGCGTAAAAACCATATTAAGATATTATTAGGCGATAAAGTTACCGTGGAAATGACTCCTTACGACTTAACAAAAGGACGTATAACCCATCGTCACCAATCTTAATATACTCAGATAGAAATTCAAAAATTGGCTACGTCGTTTCATAAGATCTGCGGTGCTAACGTATTAAGTATACGCTCCGCTCCTCGACTTATAAACTCCTTGCTCTTTTTGAATTTGATCTTCGTATACCTACTCTTCATTTTCTCGGAGTATACTGCATGAATCAAATTCATAATATCATACTAGCATCACAATCTCCTGCTAGAATCGAGTTGCTTAAAAGAATTAAAATTACTCCAACACAAATTATCCCGGCAGATATAGACGAAACACCTAATTTACGTGAATTGCCAAATCATCTAGTTACAAGGCTTGCTTACGAAAAGGCTGCGAAAGTTGCATCTCAAATAGAAAACTCTGCTATTATTATAGCAGCGGATACAGTAGCGGCAGTGGGAAGAAGAATATTGCCGAAAGCTACTACTGCCGAGGAAGTAAGATATTGTATGGAAATGTTATCAGGACGTCGTCATCGTGTTTATACCGGTTTGTGTATTATAAAAAAAGATAAAGAGCAGCTTGTCACCCGCCAAAAAATAATCCAAACAATCATTAAATTTAAGAAATTAAGCAGTGAAGAAATTAATTTTTACTGCCTACTTGATGAAGGGCTAGATAAAGCCGGCGGATGTAAAATTTCAGGTTATGCCGAAGCTTTTATTTCATTTATTTCCGGTTCATATTCAAACGTCATGGGACTACCTTTATTTGAAACGGTAAATATGTTAAATTCGTTAGGTTTTAGGAGCTGTAGGTAGAGCATTATATTCTATAAAAACTTTCTGTAGCTTGATGTAACTCAAAAGCACATTCGATGTCATCCCGTGGCTTGTCCTATAGTACCGGACAGTTTTTAAAAAGTTCTCGATGTCATCCCTGCGAAAGCAGGGATCTAGGCTAAAAAAATCTTGATTTCAAAGATTTTTTTATTTAAGTATTTTCTTGAAATAAAGCTTTTAGAAGCTTTATTTTACTGGATTCCTGCGATCAACGGAATGACATAAAACAAAAATTGTCCGGTACTATGGGCTTGTCCACGGGATTCAGTAAAAAAATTATAAAATAATTTTTTCATATAAATCATGCCATTCCGGATTTTGAGATTCAATCAGATTTAACTTCCATTGTCTTTATATATTCTTTTAATAATTTTTCACGACTAATTGCAGCTATAACATCATGATGTTGTTCGAAATAAACTAATTTATTTATATTATATTTAGAAGAAAAACCTTTAATTATTTTATGCTTATGCTCATAAATACGCTTTATAATATTTGAAGTTACTCCAATGTATAATGTACCGTTACGTCCGCTAGCTAATATATATACATAATATTGTTTCATTATATTAAAAGCTCGCTTTATCTCGCTTTACACTGGATCCCGTGGACAAGCCACGGGATGACACCGTAAGTAATACGGTTTTCATCAACTGCAATATCTAATTTTTTTTATCCGTATCATCCTCTTTCATACCGTCTTTAAAAGCTTTAAGACCTTTGGCAAGGTCAGTCATCACTTGCGGTAATTTTCCGGCACCGAATAATACAAAAATAATTAATAAAACTATTAATAGATGGCTAAAGCTCATTCCCATGATATTTTATATTGTATAAGTTAAAACCTTATTATAAAATTTCTATATAATTTAATCTAGCACAAATTTATTAAAAAAATGTTCACTAAAAAACAATTTTCAGAATTCTTTGTTACTTTCTTCTATATAGGAAAAATAAAATACTGCCCCGGTACTTTCGGTTCTCTTGCTGCTTTTCCCTTATGCTATTCGATAATGTATTTTATTGCCGAGAATAAAATAGTTATTCCTTTTGCAAATCTTACGCTTAATGAGGCTCAGCTAGTTAGTTTAGTTATTATAAATTCCGTTATATGCTTACTACTTTTAATATTCGGTACTTATTTTACTAAAATATACTTAAATTATACGAATTCGGAAGATCCGAAAGAAGTAGTGATTGATGAAGTAGTCGGGCAGATGCTAACTTGTATTTTAGTATTTTTCTCGGCTTTATTCGCTAATGAATCAAATTTAGTTAAATATATTAGTAGTTTTAAAATAAGTATAATTTTACTTTTTGTACTCCCTTTTTGCCTTTTCCGTTTGTTTGATATCATAAAGCCATGGCCTATTAATTGGCTTGATAAGAACGTCAAAGGCAGTATCGGGGTCATGCTTGACGATTTAGTAGCTGCGATTTTTGCGGCAGTTGCACAATATACGATTGTATTTACACTGATCGATATGGTTTAAAATGTTTTTCGGATTTTAGAATTGCTAACCAAAGGTAGACATCGTCATTACGAGCAATCGAAGATTGCGTAGTAATCCAGAAAAATAATAAAAAAATATTATAAATTTACATTTTTTGACTGGATTGCCGCGTCGAAACT
>DYDX01000015.1 GCA_020404425.1 Rickettsia endosymbiont of Pyrocoelia pectoralis | reverse complement strand
TACTTATGGCTTAGATCATTTGAAACTTTGCTTGACTAAATCTACTAATAAGATTTATTCTTTGATTAATAAAATCTTTTTTTATGATAAAAACTTTACTCTCTTTCAACTTAGTAACTAATTTTGTCCGGTACTATAGGACAAGCCACGGGATGACAGCGGAAAAACCGATCCATGCAACAACGCCCCGCCTACGCGGGAATGACATAATAACCATAATTTTTTATGAAAAAACTATCATTTCAACAAATTATACTGACTCTGCAAAATTATTGGCAGGATTACGGTTGTGCGATATTGCAGCCTTATGATGCTCATGTCGGAGCGGGTACGTTCCACCCCGCAACCGTGCTTAGATGCCTTGGATCAAAGCCTTGGTCGGTTGCTTACGTGCAGCCTTCAAGAAGACCGGGCGATAGCAGATACGGCATGCATCCTAACAGAATGCAGCATTATTACCAGTTTCAAGTTATCTTAAAACCATCACCCGATAACATTCAAGAGCTATATCTAAAGAGCCTAGCATGTTTAGGCATAGATTTAAAAAAGCATGATATTCGTTTTGTTGAGGATGATTGGGAATCACCGACTTTAGGCGCTGCCGGACTTGGCTGGGAAGTATGGTGCGACGGTATGGAAGTATCGCAGTTTACTTATATGCAGCAAATCGGCGGTATTGAATGTCGTCCCGTTGCCGGTGAAATTACTTACGGACTCGAGCGTCTTGCGTTATATATTCAAGGCATAGATGAAGTGAAAGAGCTTGATTGGAACGGGCAAGTAGGCGAAAAAGCTTTAAAATACGGGGAAGTTGATTTTGAAGCGGAAAGGCAGTTTTCGAAATATAATTTAGAGCTTGCCGATAGTGGAATGTTATTGCGACATTTCAAAGATAGCGAAGAACAATGCGAGCGGTTAATCAACGCTAATTTACCTAAGCCGGCTTATAATGAGTGCCTTAAGGCAAGCCATTACTTTAATCAATTGGATGCACTTGGCGTAATTAGCGTAACCGAGCGTGCTTCTTATGTTTTAAGGGTGCGTCATTTAGCAAAAATTTGCTGTACAAAATGGTTGGAAATGAACGGATGAGTGAATTATTATTAGAGTTATTTAGTGAAGAAATACCTAGCTTTATGCAAAAAAACGCCGAAGAGGGTTATTTAAATATATTCACGAAAATTTTTGAAGAAAACGAAATATTGGCCAAAGTGCAAATATTTGCAGGACCTCGCAGGATAACGCTGCATGCTACGCATTTACCGAAAGTGAGTTTATCCAAAGAACTCGAGATTAAAGGGCCTGCTACAAACGCACCTGAAGCCGCTATTAACGGATTTTGCAAGGCTCATAACATTAGTAAATTAGAGCTTTCAACTAAGTTAATTAATAGCCAGCTATATTATCTTTATATCAAAAAAACCGCAGAAAAAGAAGTAAAAGAAATTTTACCCGAAATTATTGTAGAGGCTATTAATAAATATAGCTGGGCAAAGTCAATGTTTTGGGGTGATTATAATATAAAATGGGTTAGACCTCTGCGTAATATTTTATGTATCTTTGACGGTGAAATATTACCTCTACAATTTGGTCATTTAACTGCTAATAATAATACATTCGGGCATCGCCTTATCGATAATAAAAAATTAGAAGTAGCAAATTTTGAAGATTATAAAAATAAACTTCTAGAAAATCACGTTATTTTAGAAAGACTCAAGCGAGAAGAGATAATTAAAGCCGGTTTATCGGAACTTGTAAATTCCCATAACCTAACTATAAAAGAAGATAATCGTTTAATTGAAGAAGTAGCAGGGCTTAGCGAATTTCCAGTAGTATTACTTGGAAAAATACCGCAAAAATTTTTAGAGCTGCCTAATGAAGTGTTAATTTCTTCGATGCGAACTCACCAAAAATATTTTTGCTCATTTGATGAAGCAGGTAATTTTGCTCCGTATTTTCTATTTGTAAGTAACGGCAAATTTGCGGATAGTGAATTAGTCGTGCAAGGTAACGAAAAAGTATTATCGGCAAGGCTTTCCGATGCTTTATATTTTTATAAGCAGGATAGCTCTAAAACTTTGGAATCAAGGTTAGATAAGCTAACAAATGTTACGTTCCATACTAAGCTTGCTAGCTTAAGAGAAAAAGTTGAGCGTATAACTAAAATTTGCAAGCATTTAGCTCCTGATAATAAAGACTTAGTTACGGCGGCTAGACTTTGCAAAAGCGATCTCGTTTCTGAAATGGTTGGGGAGTTTCCTGAGCTGCAAGGTATTATGGGCTATTATTATGCAAAGCATGAGAGATTAGGCGAAGAAGTAGCAATAGCTATCAGAGATCATTATAAGCCGCAAGGTTTGAATGATAGCGTGCCGTTAGGCAATGCTGCTTTTCTTGCAATTGCCGATAAATTAGATAGTTTAGTCGGTTTAATGATTGCGGGTGAAGCTCCGACAGGTTCAGGTGATCCATATGCCTTGAGGCGTCAAGTTTTAGGTATAATTAAGATAATAATTGAGAATAAATTAGAGCTGAATTTAAATAGCTTAATTGATTTGTCCTTGAATTTATATAAAGATTCATCTGACAAAGATAAGGATTTGGTAATATCTTTCTTTGAAGAACGAGCAAAATTCTATTTCAAAAATGACTATGATATCTCATTAATTAATGCAGCTCTTGATCTAAATTTGGTAGGTACAAAATTTAAACTTGATGCATTAAAAGAATTTTTAGCACAGGAGGATGGAAAGCAGTTATTAAATGCCTATAAACGAGCAAGCAATATAATCGGTGATCAAAAAATTATCAGTTTAGTGGATGTAAATCTGTTTAGTACAATACCTGAGAAAGAGCTATTTGAAGTAACGCAAAAACTTTCACCGCAAATTACGAATAATATAGCCGATAAGGATTACGATAAAGCCTTAAATTCATTACAGAATCTATTAACCCCGATTACTAGTTTCTTTGATAATGTGCTCGTGAATGATCCTGATCCAAAAATTGCCAAGAATCGCTTGTTATTACTGCAAAATATTTGTGAATTGTTTGATAGGATAGCGAATTTTAATCCACTCTGTCATACTGTGTAATAGCCGGCTTTGTTGTATGGATAATTCTTTATCCCTGTCATCCCGTGGCTTGTCCACGGGATCCATTAATTAAAAAGCATAAGTGCAGTAGTTTTTAAAATTAAAAGCTCGATTTATCTCGCTTTATTCTGGATCCCGTGGACAAGCCACGGGATGACACCGAATGTGTTTTTTGATCCATGCAACAACACCTATGCGAGAATGACATAGAGACATAGCTATAGAAAAACCAAAATAATAAAAATGATCAATAAAGCAGTACAGTTTATAAAATCAGGTAAAGTAGTAGTTTTTCCAACTGAAACGGTTTACGGAATCGGGGCAGATGCTACAAATCAAGAAGCATGTTTAAAAATCTTTCAATTTAAAAACCGTCCGGCTATCAATCCTCTTATAGTCCATGTTGCCTCTATAGAACAAGCAAAAGAGATAGGTGAGTTTAATGATTTAGCCGAAAAAATAGCAGAAAAATTTTGGTCCGGTCCTTTATCCATAGTTGTGCCTTTAAAGGAAAATGCGAATATCGCTCCGGCAGTGACGGCAGGTCTTAAGACCATGGCCATTCGGATACCGTCTTATCCTTTAGCGTTAGAGCTAATTAGGCAATCAGTTATACCTATAGCTGCTCCGAGTGCCAATCCTTCAAACTATATTAGCCCTACTAATAGCGAGCATGTTACACAACATTTTTCCGATAACCCTGAAATTTTTATTTTAGCTCCTGAAATCTATCAGTCCGAATATGGTTTAGAGTCAACGATAATAGATACGACCGCTACTGCTCCAACTATTCTTAGAGAGGGCTTTATTACTGCCGAAAGTTTAGAAGAAGTGCTAGGGGTAAAAATTTTAAAAGCCTCAGGAAATAATACTGTAAAGGCTCCTGGGATGCTTGTAAAACATTATTCGCCAAATGTGCCGATTAGACTTAATGCTACAAATTTAGAAGATAAAGAGATCGGTTTAAATTTTGGCAGTAGCAATCTTATAGGCAAATTTTCATTAAATCTAAGCACAAAAGGTGATCTCATAGAAGCAGCTGCAAATCTCTATGCTCATTTAAGGTTACTTGATGATTATGCGGCTAGCCATGACATGAATTGTATAGCAGTTGCTCCTATACCTGCCATAAATATCGGTGCTGCAATTAATGATCGTTTAAAACGTGCTTATACTCGCTGAATTTGAAAAATTGGCTGCAGCTATTCAAAAAACTTGATACAAGCGAATTTTACAGGATTCGCCTGTGCTCACGTACTAAATGTACGTTCCGCAGGCTCACCTTTAAATTCATCTTGTCTGAAGCTTTTT
>DYDX01000014.1 GCA_020404425.1 Rickettsia endosymbiont of Pyrocoelia pectoralis | reverse complement strand
TTATCGAGACAACTTAGCTAGGCTTAACCGTAAAACTAAAAAATATTCCAAATGCATCTTCATGTTAGAATTATCTATTTACATTTTAATCTTTTTCAAAACCTTTAATTATCTTATCAACCCTTTTTAGGCAATGCCAAATAAAGTGTTATTTAGCAAAACATTACTAAGTCTTTATCTTCAGCTCTTCTTTTTCCTCACTTATTTTAACTACTTTATTGCTGCCTATTTCACCTGCTAAAATCATCTTAGCTAAGTTATTTTGTATTTCCCGCTGGATGAGGCGTTTTAAAGGTCTTGCCCCAAAGCTCGGGTCGTAACCTTTCTCAGCTAAGTAATCTAAAGCAGACTCGTCAAACTCAAGAGTAATATTTTGTTGTAGCAAGATTTTCTTTAACCCCTCTAACTGAATTTTAACTATGTCATGAATATTATCACGATTTAAACGGTGGAATAATATAATCTCATCTAATCTATTTAAGAATTCCGGCTTAAATACGGCTCTAACATACTCCATAACTTGCTCTTTAACTTTATATGTATCTTCGCCATCTTTTTGATTAACTAATATTTCTGCACCTAAATTAGCAGTTAAAACAATAATAGTATTTTTAAAATCAACCGTGATACCCTGACTGTCGGTTAATCTGCCCTCATCTAATATTTGCAGCATGATATTAAAGATATCAGGGTGGGCTTTTTCGACCTCATCGAACAATATCACTTGATACGGACGGCGTCTTACCGCTTCCGTTAGCACGCCACCTTGATCATATCCGATATAGCCCGGAGGAGCTCCTATCAACCTTGAAACTGCATGCTTTTCCATATATTCCGACATATCGATACGTAAGATTGCATTACGATCGTCAAATAGGAAGCTAGCCAAGGCTTTAGTTAGCTCGGTTTTACCTACTCCTGTCGGACCTAAAAATAAGAATGAGCCAAGCGGGCGGTTAATGTCCTGAATCCCTGCCCGTGATCTTCTAACCGCATCGCTGACGCTTCTAATTGCTTCATCCTGCCCTATAACCGATGCCCGTAATTTTTGCTCCATCACAAGCAGACGTTCGCGCTCACTTGACAGCATCGTATCAATCGGTATACCCGTAATACGCGAGATAATACCCGCTATATCGCTTTCTGAAACAATTTCCTTTAACAGCCCTTTATTATTACTACTCTCTGCTTCCTGAATTTTTTTCATAATCTCAGGAATAATACCGTATTTTAACTCACTGGCTTTAGCGAGATTAGCATCACGCTCTGCTCGCTCTAAATCGATCCTTGCTCGGTCTAATTCTTCTTTTAATTTTTGTTGTTGCTGCATTTGAGATTTTTCAGACTGCCATTTGCTACTTAAATCATATGATTTAGATTCAAGCTTTTCGAGTTCCGTAGTTAAATTCTCTACTTTCTTTTTGGAATGCTCGTCATTTTCTTTTTTTAAAGCTGCAAGCTCTATTTTTATCTGAATAATGCGGCGATCTAACTCGTCAAGTTCCTCAGGTTTACTTGACAGTTCTATCTTCATACGGCTACAAGCTTCATCAATTAAATCGATTGCTTTATCGGGCAAATAACGATCGGTAATATAACGGTTTGATAAAGTTGCTGCTGCGACTATCGCACTATCGGAAATACGTACAGCATGATGCAATTCATATTTTTCTTTTATTCCTCTGAGTATCGAAATCGTATCTTCTACCGTCGGCTCGCTAACGTAAACCGGCTGGAAACGCCTAGCAAGTGCCGCATCTTTCTCGATATATTTACGGTATTCGTCTAAAGTAGTAGCCCCTATGCAGTGTAATTCACCGCGAGCTAACATCGGCTTTAGTAAGTTCGAGGCATCCATAGCACCGTCTGTTTTCCCAGTACCCACGAGCAAATGTAGCTCATCGATAAATAAGACGATCTCACCGCTTGATTCTTTGATCTCGTTAAGCACAGCTTTAAGGCGTTCCTCAAATTCGCCTCGATATTTAGCCCCTGCAATTAACGCCCCCATATCAAGCTCAATGATTCGGCAATTAACCAAGCTTTCCGGCACGTCTTTACTAAATATTCGTTGTGCAAGCCCTTCGATTATAGCGGTTTTACCGACCCCTGGCTCACCTATAAGCACTGGGTTATTTTTCATACGACGGGATAATACCTGTACCGCCCTTCTTATCTCTTCATCACGCCCGATTATCGGATCAAGCGTGCACCTTTCTGCAAGCTCGGTTACGTCCCTACCGTATTTCTTTAGTGCATCATAACTATTTTCTGCTGATTCGATATCCGCCCTTTTCCCTTTGCGAAGCTGCAAAACGGCAGCTGCAAGCTTCTTGCTATTAACAATGTTATTTGCTAAAATTTTACCGGCTATTGTATTATCAAAACTTAAAGCTTCTAAAATACGCTCTATGGTAATAAAGCTATCGCCACTAGCTTGTGCAAGACTATTTGCTTTTTTCAAAACTTTAAGAGCTTCGGAAGAAAAATAAATCTGCCCGCCACCCTCAACTTGAACTTTTGGCACTTTATTTAATTCAACTTTAACTTGATCATTTATTGAATTTGAGTCACTATCAATATTATTAATGAGAGTTTTTATAATTCCCGTCTCTTCGCTTAGAAGACTAGCTAATATGTGCAGAGGTAATATTTGTTGATGATCATTTTTAGCAGCAATAGATTGACTGCCTGTTATCACTGATTTAGCATGTGCAGTAAATTTATCAATATTCATATAAATAACATATTTTAATTATTACGATTAAGAATTTTTAATAGATATTTTTTATATAATTATTTTAAATTAGAATAACAAGGTTTTCATAAATAAATATGGATTTTTACCATGCCTTCATCAATAAAAGAAAGATTTGACCAAGATAAATATTTTTTAATAAAACAAGCAAACGAGTATTTAGTAAATAATAAACAAGAGCCTCTACAAACAAATAGAGACGAGCTTGTAAAAGCGGTGGAGGAAGGAAATTTTACTAAGGCTTTACAAAATTTGGAAATCTTACGTGAAGAGAAAACCGGTATCAAACTTACTAAAATCGATCCCCTAATAGAAGGTACAACACCGGTATTGATTAGGGATGCAAGAAACGCTAAAGACCCTCGTGTACTTGGGACGGAAGCCTTTGAAATGCAATATTTAAATGCCACAAGAGCAGCTATTGATATAGCTAAAATCGAAGGAAAACCCGAGCTTGAAGCACAGTTAAAAAAAGAAGCAAAGCAATTTATAGTTAGCTTTAATCCACTTAATATGAAAGAGTCACAAGAAAATATTTCTATTAACGTAAAAAATGAGATTAATAATATAGCAATATTATTAGAAAAAAACGGTATTGCAGAAGTGCATAAAAAGTTAAATGTAGCTAAAGATTTCCAAAATTTAAACGATGAACATTGCAACATAGTTACAGTTTCAAACGTTAAAGATAAAGACGGTAAAGATAGGGCAGTTATTGAAGCGGAAGTAGCTTTAAAAGGCATAACGGACGAACAAAAACAAGAATACCAAAATAGAGCCGATAAAAAATGGTTCACGAAAATGCCGAGTTGGGAAAAAGGCTTGGTTAATAAATATGCCGAAACAATCAAGGAAGGTGAACACGTTATTTCAACGCAATTACGTCAAATAGTCGGCATGAAAAATGCCTTTGAGAAAATTACCGCAATAGCTAACGATAATTCAGAGCTTGAAATTATAAATAATTCCAAACATGCAGGAACTCTTGTATCCTTTTGTCATGACAAGGGTTCAAGGCAGGATATTACCAACCTAAATGCTAAGCAAGCTCAAGAATGGATCGGCAAAGACCATATATTACATACCAATACTTTAAATAGCGGACCTGCTAATATTCCTTTCCCTTCCGTACATATGGATGTTGATATTGTCAAAGGTACAAATTTAGCGATGCAAACAGTGGGAGGTAAAAATACTAACACGGCGTTTAATAAATTTAGAAAAATCGCCGCTTTTAATAATTTTAACGGTACAAAAGATCAACTTAACGATATAGCAAATAGTTTACCGAAAGAAGGAAATTTCAGCATTATAGCAAGTCATTTAAGACCACGTAGTAAATTAGAAAGGTTGCTTGGAATCAATAAACCAAAAGGAGATTTGCAAGGATTATTGGATATTGCAGTGCGTACCCATAATTTATCTCCCGAAGCCGTCGAAATAATAAATAATGCTGCCGATCTGAAAAAAGATATAGAAAAAGCCGATGTAATTTTCTTAAGAGGTGCTGATAAAGAAAATATTAACCTTGATATTTCAACAAAGCTAAATCATTTAAACAATAAAATTTTAAATTCCGATCCCAATGATCAAATTTTAAACAAGATAACAAAATACGAAGACCTTACCATGTGTGCAAGCGGCAAGGATCGTACAGGTCTTGCAGAACATGATCAAAGCAGTAGTGCCATAGCAGATAAACTAGGCATAGATATTAGAGAAGTCGATAAGCAACTCTTAAAAGGCGGGCATACTGCCGGTCAAGCAGGAGGGGTTTACGCCGGGGGTGCTACCGTCGGATGTCACGGTACATTGAAAGTTACTAATGAGGGATTTCCGGAAAGCAGAAAAGATGCTCTAAAATCTATTATAGAGCCGACCGGAGCTAATAACAAAATCAAAAAGCTTGAAAAAGGTCAAATTATTAATGAACCGGAAGAGCAAAAAAAAGCTCCGGAAACTCCTAATATGTATGAAACGGCAAGCTATAAAACAATGCCCGCAAGTATACAAACACCGGCTGCTAATATAACTACCGTAAAAAATGCTGAGTTAAATAAAAGTAAGCAACAAACGGTAATACGCAAAACCGAAGCTGAAGTAAAAATCGGTAGTAAGCCCTTAGCTCCGTCGGTTACACCGAGATCAAGTCAAAATAATAAAGATAATAATATAACGAGGTAATAAATGTCACGCTTAGCGATTGTAACAGGTGGCACTAGAGGAATAGGAAAATCTACCGCTTTAGCTCTTAAAGATCAAGGCTTTAACGTCGTTGCTAATTTCTATAGTAATCACGAAGCCGCAAAATCTATGGAAGAACAATATGGTATAAAAACTAAACGCTGGAATGTTGCAGATTTTGAAGAATGCAGAAAAGCAGTTAAGGAAATTGAAGAAGAATATAAAACACCGGTAAGTATCCTTGTTAATAATGCCGGTATTACCAAAGATAAAATGCTGCATAAAATGAGTCACCAAGATTGGAGCGATGTCATTAACGTTAACCTTAATTCCTGCTTTAATATGTGTAGTAGCGTCATAGAACAAATGCGGAATCAAAATTACGGTCGTATAGTTAATATTAGCTCTATTAACGCACAGGCGGGACAAATCGGGCAGACTAATTACTCTGCTGCTAAAGCTGGAATTATCGGTTTTACTAAAGCACTTGCTCGTGAATCCGCTGCTAAAAATATTACCGTCAACTGTGTAGCTCCAGGATATGTTGCAACAGAAATGGTAGGAGCAGTATCTGAAGAAGTAGTTAAAAAAATCGTTGACGGTATACCGAAAAAGAGACTCGGACAACCTGAGGAAATAGCAAGAGCCGTGGCATTCTTAGTTGATGAAAATGCCGGCTTCATCACAGGCGAGACGATCTCGATTAATGGCGGTCATAACATGCTATAGTTAATTATAATAGATTTTTTATATGAAAGAAAACACAGACTCTTCCTCAAGCAGTGATAGTGATAATGAGGATTTTCACAATTTTGATCTACAAGAAGATATAAAAGAATACTATCGACAGGGACAGGATTCATTCAACAAAGGATATTATAAAAAAGCAATTAAGCGATTTGAAAAAGCTAAGTTAATAGATGAGGATGAAAGCTATATTTATGATTTTAATTATTGTATAGGCTTGAGCTACAGCAAATTAGCAGAAAATGAAAAGGATGTTGCGCAAAAAAAGCACTTTTATGAAATGGTAATAACATTTTTGTTACCTGTAAAACAAGATTACCTTGATTACAAGAAAGATGATGACGAGACGGATGATAGATTTAAAGATCTATATGACACCTTAGGAAAAGCATACGATAAGGTAGGTAGAAATAAAGAAGCAGTTATATGTTATAAAAAAAATCCGACAGTACGCCGCATCGAAGAAATAGAAAAAGAACAAGAGTTTAACAAAGTTAACACAAAATCAGTAGATCAGAGCCATAATTGCAATCAAGTTTTTCCGAACAGTAATATTATAAACGCACCAAATTTGGGTATTAGTAGTCAAAACTTTTCTCCTAATTTTAAAATCCCTAATAGTATTAGTATGGATGATATACAAGATATCATCCAGTATTTCGGTCAAGAAATTAGTAATTTAAAGCAGCAAGTAAATATTCTTGCTGAAGTATGTCATTATGCCGGCGTAATGAAAATGGGGAGTATTAACAAGACAGTTGAAATGCTGCAGCGAAAATACCCAGATTTATATAAATATTATAACGAATTTAAACATACATTAAAAGCTACTATGGATACTTGCGAAATTATTAGTAGCGGGTTAATAGTACCCGATGCAGAACACATACAGAGTAAATCAGGAGTTGCTTCCGTGAGAACTCTTTGTTATTTGTTTGACATTATTGCTGTAGGTCGCTTCGGCAGTTTACTAACATTTTTACATGACGTAGGCGATAATTCATATAATACTAGATCAGAAAATTCTTTACTAAAAGAACTTGACGGATTATTTAGTATCTTAAAAAGTAAATTTAATAATTCTTACTTTAAAGAGATAGAAATACAACAAATAGCTTTATATTTCACTCTTTTACAACAACAAATTATTTTAAATATTGAAGCTATAAATCCACAAGATAATGCCGCAAATTCCTTGAAAGACACTATAAACAAAAAGTTTGTTGCTTTTAAACAAGCAATGTACAAATATTTTGAAGGCTCAAAAACTCAAAAAGAAACTGATGCCATATCAAAGCTTGCATTTCAGGATGTAGGAGCGTTATTAAGCTATTTGTACGATAATCATGAATCTATAAAATCAAATGAAGCACCTCTTGCACAACAGATTGAACAGGTAGCAACAAGTGGAGTATTATCAAGACTATGGCTTGACAAAATCAACTCTTCAATGATCGGTGGTAATATGTTACCGCCCCCGGTTGAATGCGGCATGTTACGAGTTCAAAAAAATTTAGATATTAAACTAACATTCGACAAAATAAAAAATGGAAACTGGGATAATATTACAAGGTCTTTTATAAACTTCAAATGGGGAGAGATTGATCTTACATCTATATTTATACCTATAACTATATCCGTGCCTATCGGATTAGAAGGATCTAAATCGGGGAAAGAAAGAGGAGTTGAAGAGTTTATAACAGAGGAATATTATAAGGAGCAATGTAAAGAAAAAGGTGTTGAATGTAGTAATGAAGATATAGAAAATTTCAAATTATTTATGTTCCAAGCATTATGCAGTCGGGAAACATTTAATGATCCAAAGGAAGAGGAAAAAACTGAATTACTTATTCGATATTATGTAACTAAATACTCTGAAATAACAAAACTAGTATTAGAAAAAGCTCCTCACTTCTTTAGAAAACAAAAATGGGCTGAAAAATTTTTAAATGAGCAAGATCAAACTAAAGTAATAGCCGCAATAAACGCAGATAATAAGTTAAATCAAAATATTGAAGTGGCAATTTGGACATGGGATGCTCATAAAACTGATACTAAGGCATTAGGAGACGTAGAAGTACACTAATATGATTTTTAAAAATGACTAGTATCTATCATATTCTTGATCACAGCCCTGCTATCTATAAAGAGGATATGGAGATAGAGTATGAGCATTTGGCAATGCAGTTAATCAAGTCCGGTAAGTTACGGATAGATACCGATGATTGCTGCAACTTCGCTAGATTTTCCGACCCGGCTTTTAATATCAGTATGATGATTAGCAAGGAAGAGCTAACAAGCCCGCATCTAATCCCCGAGACTATAAAACTTTTCCAAAGCCTATATCGAAATTTTGCTACCGATCAAAAAATAAAATCCGTTTTTGATAATTTAAAAAAGCAAATTCATAAACTACAGCCGATTAAAAAAGAAGTAATGGAAATGCTGACTCGCCTTTTTGTACAGTCAGCTCACCCCATCGTAATAAGATGGCTACTTCTCGATAAGACGGAAATATTCATAACATATTCGCATAATATCGGCGATATGATGGATATCGTTAATTGGCAAAAAGTCGGTGGCAATAGCGGTATGCAGAGTACTAACGGTAAAGACGTCGCTGTTTTCGTCTCATGCGGCGGTAATCCTTTTGCCGAAAATAACAAAGATTATCCAATGCACGGCAATGGCTTTGCGGCTGCTGCACGTCTTCAAATTATAGCAGCACAGGAACTTGGACATTTTGCCGATATAAAAAGGGATAATGCAGGCAGGCAAATTACTCGTCACTCCGCTAATTTTTCAGGTACTAAAGCTACTGAGCATGTACAGTTAGCTCGAAGAAAAGATATAGAAAACTGCCGTAATTTACTGCATAAACTTTTAAAAGCAGGTATGAAAAAGCAGTTAGAATATGAAACGAAGCTTAAATTTTATCATGCTAATAAGGTGAGCGGTCTGAAAATCTGGGTAATAAATCTCATGATTCTTATACATAAATTCAGACTTTTAAAATACGCCGATAAACATAAATTAGTTTTTGTCAGAAAGTTTAAAGCCGATAAATATATGGCTTTAATGATTGATGCGATGTTTAAAGATATGCAGGCTAATCTCTCACCCAATGCCGATGTGTATAAAAATAAAAACCCTGAAATTGAGGAAGCAATAGCCTGCATAGAAGCACTAGCTCGAGTACCTCAGCAAGCCGTAAAATGGGGATATTTGACAACGAAAGAAACTATGCATGACCTTTATAAAATATATTACAACGAGGTTATCCCTTCTTTAATCACTAGCTATAATGCTGTTACCGGTGAAAATTACCAACGCAATTTAGCCAAGCCAAGGATTAGTTTTTTGTCTAGAATTTTCGGAAAGAAAAAATTAGTCCTAAAACCTGTTAGGGATGTATAATCTCGATTTTATTCCTACGGGGCGTTGCCCATGTGGATCAGTTTTACCACCATCCCGTAGCTTGTCAATGGGGTGACAGAGAAACCTGATTTTTACTTATTTTTCACCCGAAACAGTAGAATATACCCCGTTTTCCTTTCTAATAATATCATACTGTCTTTGGGCTATAGAATCCACAAAGTGGATATTACCGGACAAACCTACATAAGGTTGCCTGCTGTTTATTCTATTTAAAAACCTATCTAAATCAAATTCATTTCCTATATAATTTGCGGTCATACGCCCTAAATCATAAGAAAGTAGATGCATAAAGCTCATATGGTTGATACCTAAAGCCTTTGCTTTTTCCGGAACATTGCTATTAAGTAAATTTAAAGAACCGGTAAAGCTAATGTCGATATTTTCGGGGTAATCGGTATCAATTCTATTATCGCCTATTAAAATAGCTTTCTTATCTAAATTATGTTTATTGATGCTGCCGGCAAGTAAACATAGATTTTTTGCATCATCCGATAGATAAATAACGGGTTTTGCCGTATTGCTACGCTCATTTATCATGTCGGTATTATCTGAAATATTGCTTACGGCTTTTGCTATAGATTCAGGATTATCGTCATAAAATTCAGTGCGTGATAATGTAGCATTTTTCTGAATTAATAAATTCTGCATGACTTGATTTACGGTTTGAGAATGCTTTCCGCTAGGCAGTAATGCCATAAAATCTTTGTGTTCGCTACTGCCGTAATAATTAACTATGCGTATTAATTGCTTTAAAGGAGCGTGACCGAAAACAAATAATTTATAATCTGCAAGGGTAGGGTTATTTGACATAGTTATTATGACAATGTCATTAGCTTTTGCCTTTTCTGCTATTAATGAAGTAAAGTTAGAGTATAAGGGACCTAAGATAATTTTAGTTTTACGTAGCACTATTTTATCCATAGCAGCTAAAACATTTTTCTCGTCCGAACCGTCATAAGAAGTAACATGGATATAAGATTTTACGCCGTCATTAAGACCCATTTTAATTAAATCTTTATATTGCTTACCGGCAACGCTATCAGAACCTTGATTCGGCATTAAAATTGCAATCTCAATTTCTTTCTGCTCTTTTTTTATAGGAGCAATAGATTCATCTTTAGGAGTTTGACATGAAGTCAAATACATTAAACAAAAAAATGATAGAATGATTTTTAGAAAAATTTGTTTTATACTAGCCATAAATATTACTATGAAATTAAAAAATTATGTCTTTAAAACCAGGGTTATATATTGTTTCAACACCGATCGGTAATTTTGAGGATATCACTCTTCGTGCTATATCAACTTTGAAAAGCTCGGATATTATCTTATGCGAGGATACTAGAATATCGCAAAAATTGCTAGCAAAACATGATCTTCGCACCAAATTACAAGTTTATAATGATCATAGTGACGAGAAAGATAGAGAAAATATTATAAATTTAATTAAAGCAGGTAAGATAGTAAGTTTAATTTCCGATGCCGGAACTCCTTTAATTTCCGATCCCGGGTATAAATTAATAAGAGAACTGCGTACCCTAAATTATTATATAGATGCCGTACCCGGAGTATCATCACCTATTACGGCATTAACTTTATCGGCTCTGCCTACCGACCGATTTTTATTTTGCGGATTCTTACCCAAAACTACGGAAAGTAAGAAGAAAATCTTTGCCGAGTTTGAAAATATACGAGCTACTTTGATCTTTTTTGAAACGGCTTCTCGTTTAATAAAAACCTTGTTAGCTGCTAAAGAAATACTCGGAAATCGGGAAATATGCGTAGCACGTGAACTTACTAAACTTTATCAAGAAACAACAACCGCAAATATCGATGAAGTGATTGAATTTTATCAAAATAATACTTTAAAAGGCGAGATAGTATTGTTGATTTCAGGGAATTCAGAAAAAAATGAAGATGATTTAGAACAGGATTTGGAAAATTTTATTAAGCTTTGTTTTGGTAAAAACTTAAGTGCCAAAACCACCACGGATCTTGCTTATGACAAATTTAAGAATGTTTATAGTAAAAGTGAAATATATAAATTGGTAAATAAACAAAAGATTTAGCATAAATTTACAGTAGAATATTTACCATGAAAAATGGTATAATGACAATTAGAGATTTAAAAAATAATTAACATGCAAAGATATTTAGACCCGACTAATGATAGTTTATTTAAAAAAATCTTTCGGGATTTAGAAAAATTAAAGGAGTTTATCAACGCAGTTCTTGAATTACCAGAGGGTCTTAGAATCAAAGAAATAGAGTTTATACCAGTGGAACAAGTACCGGTTATTGATAAAGGCAAAAAAAGCGTATTTGACTTAAAGGTTAAAGATGAAGCCGGTAATTGGTATATAGTCGAGATGCAAAAGAGGAATGAAAGCGATTACCTGAAAAGAGTGCAATATTATTCGGCTCATTCATATGTCCAGCAGCTGACTCAAGGAATAACGCATAAGGATTTAACCTATAATAGTTATTTCGCTTGTAAAAACTAGACTGTTTGACGAAAAAGTGCCTTATTTAAGTGTTCATAAGACTCTAGAAACTACAACGAATAAACAATATTTATATGATTTATCATATGTGTTTATAGAGCTTGGGAAGTTCGATAAGAACCAGCTGGAAAGCATAGCTGATGAATGGTTGCATTTATTTAAATGTGCAGCTAAAGAAAGTAAGCCACCTGAAAATATAAAAAGTAAGAAAGTATTAGATGCGTATAACGTAATAGAGATGCATAACCTTACCTCGGAAGAATATGATGCATTTATAAGAGCAAAGCTAATGGAAGATGCCGAGGATATTGCTTTAGAAGAGAATTTTGAAAAGGGGAAAGTTGAAGGAAAAATTGAGGAAAAAATAGAAATAGCAAAAAACTTACTACTTAAAAATGTAGACATAAATATAATTTCAGAATCTACAGGCTTATCTATAGAAGAAATAGAGCAATTAAAAACAGAAATTTAAAGTAAATGTTAACAGTGCTATAAATCAGAATTTTTATACTTCCTTGCTTTACCCTAAACTTACAGTTTCTTCGAAGCTCAGACGTAAATTTTTTAAATTATCAACCCTTTGGTAATACCCTTTCCCCATTTGCTTGATCCATACTGATATTAATGAATTATGGACTTTCTTTATTCTTCCTATCGCTCTTATACCCATAGAGTTAACATATAGCATTATTGCTTCTAGCTTAAATTCCGCACTATATTTACTTTCTTTC
>DYDX01000013.1 GCA_020404425.1 Rickettsia endosymbiont of Pyrocoelia pectoralis | reverse complement strand
CAAGAAAAGTGTAGTATCAACGATTGAAGTAGTATTTTGGTCATTTTGTGCCAACGAAATTCTTACCTTATACTACTTCACTTCCCTTATTTCAAGCCTTTTCCATTCTATCTTTCTCTAATTTTGTCCGGTACTATAGGACAAGCCACGGGGTGACAGATAAAAGGGAAGCCACAGGGTGACAAAATAATCTCTTGATCTAAAACGCTATAAGCTATAAATTACAATCAAGTAATATTAATATAAGTTATCATGGAAGAAATGAATAAAATAAACTATACCGAAGCACTTGAATATCACCAAAAAGATAAGCCGGGTAAAATTGCTATTTCAGCAACTAAACCTTTAGTTACGCAACAAGATTTATCGCTTGCTTATTCTCCGGGTGTTGCTGCTCCTTGCCTTGAAATTGCTAAAAATACTGATGAAATGTATAAATATACGGCTAGAGGTAATTTAGTTGCCGTGATATCTAACGGTACTGCCGTGCTTGGACTCGGTAATTTAGGAGCTGCTGCTTCAAAACCCGTTATGGAAGGTAAGGCTGTACTTTTTAAAAAATTTGCCGATATTGATGCGATCGATTTAGAAGTCGATACTAAAGATCCGGAAGAGTTTATTAATGCCGTAAAATATCTCGGTTATAGCTTTGGCGGTATTAACCTTGAAGATATCAAAGCACCGGAATGTTTTATTATCGAAGAGAAGTTAAAGGCTCTAATGGATATACCGGTATTTCATGACGATCAGCACGGCACGGCTATTATTACGGCAGCAGGGCTAATAAATGCCGCTTATCTTACAAACCGTACGCTTGAGGGTTTAAGAATAGTCGTTAACGGTGCAGGAGCTGCCGCCATTGCTTGTATTGATTTATTAATAGCTCTTGGGGCTGACAAGTCAAAAATTATCCTATGCGACACTAAAGGCGTTATTTATCAAGGTCGTAGCGATGGGATGAATAAATGGAAAGAACAACATGCAAATAATACGCAGCTTCGAACTCTAGAAGAAGCATTAAACGGTGCAGATGTATTTTTAGGGTTATCGGTAAAAGGAGCGGTAACTAAAGAAATGGTTAGCAAAATGGCAAATAACCCGATTATCTTTGCTATGGCCAATCCCGATCCTGAAATTACGCCGGAGGAAATCAAGCAAGTACGCACAGATGCAATTATAGCAACCGGTAGATCCGATTATGATAATCAGATTAATAATGTTATGGGTTTTCCTTATATTTTTAGAGGAGCATTAGACGTACGGGCTAAAACTATCAATACGGAAATGAAAATAGCCGCTGCTAAAGCTATAGCAAGTTTAGCTCGTAAACCCGTGCCGGAAGAGGTGTATAAAGCTTATTCGGGGCGTAAAATGGTATTCGGTAATGAATATATTATTCCTGTACCTTTCGATCCACGTTTGATTACGGTAGTACCTAGTGCAGTTGCCAAAGCTGCTATAGATAGCGATGTTGCTAAGATTGCCGATTTTAGCCTCAGTAAATACAAAAAAGAACTGGAAAGTAGGTTAAATCCCACCTCTAACTATATGAATTTTTTAGCCGAAAAAATCCATAATGCACCGCTTAAACGTATTATTTTTGCCGAAGGGGAAGAGGAAGAAGTTATTGTTGCCGCTATTATGATGAGGGATGAGAAATACGGTAATCCTATTATCATTGGTAGAAAAGAGCGAATTGAAGCAACGATAAAAAAAATCGGTCAAGATATTAGCTTAGACGGCATACAAATAATGAATGCGGCTTTAACCGATAAGCTGGAGATATACATTAATTATTTATATAAGAGACTACAACGTAAAGGTTATTTATACCGAGATTGTGCAAAACTCGTTAAAACCGATAAGAATATTTTTGCGGCTTGTATGCTTGCTTGCGGTGACGGTGATGCTCTGTTAACTGGGGTGACAAAAAGTTATATCGATAGTTTAGAAGATATTATGAAAGTTATTCCTAGGAAATCTGACCGCAGAATCTTGGGTTATTCTATCATGATCGCTAAAGATAATAATATTATTATTGCCGATAATTGTATTACCGAATTTCCAAATAGCTGGGAACTCGCTCAAATAGCTGCACAGACGGCAGAAATAGCTAAAAATATGGGAATTACTCCAAGAGTCGCATTACTTTCTTTCTCAAATTTCGGTAATACTTCTAAAGAAAAAACAGCTCGGATTCGTGAAGCCGTTAATATCCTTGATAATTTTAGCGAAGATGATGAAGGACTTAACGGTATGAAAGTAGATTTTGAATATGACGGTGAGATGTCCGTTAAAGTAGCTTTAGATTCTAATTTACGTAAATTATACCAATTTTGTAGATTGTCGGGACCTGCTAACGTACTTATTATGCCTGGTTTAAATTCTGCAGCTATTTCTACCGAGCTATTACAAGAATTTTCATCAAATAGCTTTATAGGTCCGATAACAAACGGTTTTGAAAAGCCTGTTCAAATCCTTCAAGCCACAGCATCGGCAAGTGAAATATTAAAAATAGCGACTTTTGCTTGCGTTGAAGCTATAAAAGAGGTTTAATTATAAAGTATTAAATATAGTTAACTTATAAGAGGTGGTTATGGCCGACTTACCAAAAGCTGTTTCAGCTGCAAAAATTCAAGAAGATTTGAAAAAAATTACTAAAGATTTGCAAAAACATGATTCGGAAATACCTGATCCCAAAGATATTCCCTTAGGTTCTAAAGAAAGCTTTAAAGATTTAAAAGACGCACTTGGAAAGCCCGCATCAAATAAACCTCTTACTTTTGAAGATGAGCTTGCAAGAAAAGTTAAAAGCAGACAGGTGGTAGATTATGCTGAACCGAAAATAAAAAATACTGAAGAAAAAATAAACAATCATGTTAAGCGTTTAGAAGAGCTAAAACAAAAGCGACAAGATTTAGAAAATAGGAAAAAAGAACTTGAGGCAAAAAAAGTAAATCCAAATATTAGCAGAGAAGAAAGATGGAAAATTGCCGGTGAAATAGAAGGGATTAATAATCAAGTTAGAAGTGTGGAAAAAGAAACAACGACTATTCACGGAGCAGCTTCAAGAGAAAAACAGTTTGATAATAAAAGTAATACTCAAGTTACTAAAAATGAGCCGACAGCAGCAGACCTACAACAGCAAAATGCTATGGCTGCAATAAAGCGTATGAAAGATGCTAAAAAAGAAGCCGAAGTTAAGGCTGCCGAACCTACTTCTAAGCCATTTAATGTTAATCCATTGCCCCCTGGGGTTATACCGCCTCCGCCTCCATTACCTAGTGGTGCTTCTATTCCAACACCACCTCCAATGCCTGATGCTAATAAAACTTTTATTCCACTAACTGTACAGAAAGAAGCAAAAACTATCGCTAAGGAAATCGCTAGTACGGATAGTAATCAAAATAAGCATAAAAATGAATTAGCGGAAGCAATTAAAAAAAGAGCAGAGAAATCAGGAAAACAAAATTCAGGGAGGGGGGTATAGTTTTCATAGTACCGGACAGTTTTTGTTTTATGTCATTCCCGCGGAAGCGGAATCCAGTCTATTAAAGCTTTTTTAAAAGCTTTAATTTAAGAAAAATAATCTAATAAAAAATCTTAATTTTTAAGATTTTTTAGCTTGGATCCCTGCTTTCGCAGGGATGATATCATACTATTTTAAAAAATTGTCCGGTACTATAGGACAAGCCACGGGATGACAGAAGTGGAATTGATCCACGCAACAACGCCTTCTCGCAATGACGGAGAAATAGATCCACTTACGTCTTAGACAAACATAATATTTTTACTATGCTTTCTACCCTAATATCCTGTATTACGCCGGTTTTACGGTCTTTAAGCTCGACAATATTATTTGTAGCTTTTTTAGGACCTATTATTATTTGATAAGGCGAGCCGATAAGATCATGCGTTGCGAATTTACTTCCGGCTCTCTCATTTGTATCATCATATAATACTTCTATATTGTGAGCCGATAGCTCTTTATAAGCTCTCTCTGCAAGCTCCACGCATTTACTATCATGAATATTTAAGTTGATTAACGAAACCTTAAAAGGAGCAACGCTAGCAGGCCATATGATGCCTTTTGCATCGCTGTTTGCCTCTATGATAGCGGCAACTAATCTCGAGATACCTATCCCGTAAGAACTCATTTCTACCGGTGTAAGCTTACCATGCTCGTCATTAACAACTGCATTCATTTGAACCGAATATTTTGTTCCTAAATAAAAAATATGACCGACTTCTATTCCTTTACTGCTAGTTATTTCTGCAGCAGGTAATTTATTTGCATCATGCTTTTCTTCGGCTGCTGCGTACCAGCTTTTAATTTCTTCCGCATTAATGTCAGAATTATCTTTTAGAGTCTTAAATCTTTTATCATAATAAATAGTACTTTCGCCTGTTTCGGCAATAATATGGAATTCATGACTTAAATTACCACCTATAGGACCGTTATCGGCAATGACGGGGATAGCAAATACGCCTAGATCCTTGAAAGTATTTATATAAGCTTTATACATTTGATTATAAGTCTTAACTGCGTTTTCTTCGTTTATGTCAAAAGAATAAGCATCTTTCATAAGAAATTCCCTCCCTCTCATCACACCAAAACGAGGTCTAATTTCGTCACGAAATTTCCATTGAATATGATAAAGATTTTTCGGCAAATCCTTATATGACTGAATATTATGGCGAAAAATATCGGTGATCATATCTTCATTGGTCGGACCGAATAACAAAGTATTATCGTGACGATCTTGGAATTTCAGCATTTCTTTGCCGTAATTTTCAAAACGTCCTGATTCCTCCCACAGATGAGCAGGCTGAATACAGGGCATAAGAATTTCTAAGCAGCCTGCTTTATTCATGTTTAAACGAACGATATTTTCAATGTTTTTAAGCACTTTTAAGCCAAGCGGAAGCCAGCTATAAATCCCCGCTGCTTGCTGTCTTATCATGCCGCTTCTAAGCATTAATTTATGGGAAGTTATTTGGGCTTCTGCCGGGTCTTCTTTTAAAACTGGTAGGAAATATTTAGATAGTAACATAGGATTAAGTCGGTTATTTTGGGTTTGTTTAAAGTCGTTATATTGTCACCCCGTGGCTTGACCACGGGGTCCAGTTTTTTTTAAATTTTTCTGGATACCGTGGTCAAGCAACAGTATGACAAAAAAGTAGTACTCTACCTTTTCGACGTAAGATTCAGAAACTCATGTCGGTATTTTTGTTGCTCTGCAAATATCCCTGTATAATGCATAGTGTTCATAATGCTATTATCTTGCATCACGCCACGCATTGACATACAGCTATGTAAGGCAGAAATCTTAACTGCAACACCAAGCGGTTTTAAATTTTCTTGTACGCTTTCTGCTATTTGCACCGTCATTTTTTCTTGAATCTGTAGCCTTCTAGCAAAAATATTGACTATTCGTGCTAATTTACTTATGCCGACAATGCAATTATCGGGAATATAAGCTATATGTACCGTACCGCTAAAAGGTAACATGTGATGTTCACAAAAAGAGGTAAATTTTATACCTTCCAATGAAATAAAGTCCTGAAAATTACAAGTATCACGAAATGTTGTACTTAATATTTCTTTTACATCTTTTTTATAGCCGGAAAATATCTCATTGTAGCTATTAACTACTCTGCTTGGTGTTTTAAGTAATCCTTCCCTAGTCGGGTCTTCACCGATAAACTTAAGTAATGTTCTTACTGCTTCTTTTGCTTCTTCTACGGACGGTTTTTTAAATGTCATAATTCTATTTATTTCTAAAAAAGATAATTTTACCACAAATAAAGACAAACATCAAGCCGCCTACTATAGCAATAAGTCCGCCGCCGCCCATCATTCCCATTAACAGCTTGGCTGACAGCGGCATTACTATATTCGGGTCTTTACGCATTACACCGTAACCGCCGGCAAGAGCAAGCCCGAGTATATGCACGATTTGCCCGAATGTGAGGAGGTAGATTGTGAAGCTTATTATGTCATTCCCGCGAAAGCGGGAATCCATTCTTTCTAATAGTTTTTTCTGGATTCCCGCTTTCGCGGGAATGACATACAGACCCAAATAACAATATCCCATACAAGCTATACTTATACCGACTATAGAGCCATGGTAATGAGCAGGGATAACCACGTTTATACCGGAGATATTCATAGCAATTAATCCGCCAAATAAAAATAGAGTAGCGGAGCAGAGTAGGGTAGCTTTGATTACTGTGTCATACCGTGGCTTGACCACGGTATCCATAATATTATTTTTATATTTTTTTTGGATTCCGCGATCGAGTCGCGGGATGACAAGTGTCTCAACCCCCATACCTCCCAAACACAAAACAGGAGCGATCCCGCCTAAATATTTCATATGGTTTGTGTAGAATTCTTTAAAGCTACCGTCGATAACGTTATAAGATATATGTCCCCAAATTATAAGCATGCCAAAAATAAAATTTAAACAAAGTACCAATAGGTAGAATTTTTGAAACCTTAATTCATGAGCTACTAACTTCTGCAGTAAACTAACCCAAATAAACATTGCTATTTGAGTATATATAAATTGTAGTAAATGTCCGCCGCTCCAAAAAAGTAGCTCATAGTAAAACTCTATCTCAATCGGAATAATTTGGATAACATTGTGCAAATCTCTATAAGAACACCAAAAACAAACCCAAGTTAATAGGAACATTATGATAGTCGATAAAATAGTAAAGTTTGTAAAATTATTCCAATTTGCAAAATCAAAAAAATATAGAATATTAATAGCATATAATAGAAGCGTAACACCAAATAGGCTTAGCCCTAGGATAAATACTATATTCTCAAGCATCGGTATGTAATTATTCATAACCGGATTATGACCGGCTACCGGTGATATTGCGATTAGAAGAGTGGCTAGAAGAGCAAGTTTACACATTATGTCATTCCCGCGAAAGCGGGAATCCAGTATGGTTTTTCTAGATTCCCGCTTTTGCGGGAATGACAAAGACCAAACACTTGCAGTAATAGACAATAGCCAAATCAACACCGATAAATTAACATGAATAATTAAGGCAGATTTGAAAATATGAGGATTCGAAAAAAAACTAGCAAGTTGCGGAGTGCGTAGTACAACCAAAATAATCGAATATAACCCCGCAAATCCTAAAGAGATTATACCAATTTTAAGCCAAATTAAGTAGTTATTAATATGCTGATAATCCATTTTGTAGAAGCCTAAAGCTTTAAATGAATGGCGGGAAGCGTAACCGGTTTAGATTAGACTTACTTTACGCCTCATTGCCGACTTTTATACTCTGCTGCTTTGAAGAATTGGCTCTGCAAAACTTCGGGGAACTCGCATGCTCACCTATTAAGTATAGGCTGCGCTTGCTCGCCCCTTGTTTTACATTCCAATTCTCCAAATCATTTGAGTATATTTAAATTAAAATATATTTTTATACAACAAAATTATGCATAAGCAACATAAAAAATTTAAAGGGTGGAGGCAAATGCCTCCCGTTATTACTTAAATTGCCCCTACATCAAACCCTACGCTTAGTAAGCCGGCTAAAACAAGCTCTTCATCATTATTATTAATTGCTTCTTGGATTAAATCAGAGCTTAGGTTATTATCTAAGGCAGCTTGTAGTAATTTAGGATGATTCAAAAGCGGCTTGTCGTAAATTATTTCTTTTACTTTGTTTACGGTAACATCATGGTTTGGCTTACTTTGTTGCTCTATTATTTCAGTTAGATCTTCTTGTTTCAGTTCTTCATAATTCTTTTCTGCTTTTGCTTTTTTTTCGGCGATAGTTTTATTTTTTTTCAGATATTCGTTAATTGTTTTTAATGTTGCATCGCCTATTTTGTTACCTACAAGACAAAGATTTGTAAGAGTAGAGTTAACTTCAAGAGAGTTAGCAATTAATTTCGCTCCTTCATCCTTTATTTTGTTAATTACTAGATCAAGCTTTGTAAGAGTAGAGTTAACTTTAAGAGAGTCAGCAATTAATTTCACCCCTTTAGCACCTATTTGATTAATTCCAAGATCAAGAGTTGTAAGAGTAGAGTTAGCTTTAAGAGAATCAGCAATTAATTTTGTCCCTTCATCCCCTATTTGGTTAGCATAAAACTTAAGAGTTGTATCACGGTTTCTTAAACTATCAGCTTGCGACGTTAATTCTATTTTTTCTAGAAATTCTATTAGTTCTTTCATATTGTTGCCCTTGTTAAATTCTATAATTGTTAATATTTTATTAAAAATGAGCTACACAAAGAATCATAATAAGGAGTTTTAAGAATGCAATAGAAATTTAATTAAAAGTATGAATAAAAATATTTAAAGTGGTTTTTTAAGAATTACTGAATAAATAATGGATTAGAGAAAATAATAGAAGATTTTAATAGTTAGTAATAACTGCTACTTATAATTTAACAAATTATTATAATTAAATTAACCTCATATGAAGTTGTTAGATAGTTCTTTGAAAGCATTTTTGAGTGAAAGGATCAAGAGGTTACTTGCGTGGATCGGTTTCACCACTGTCATCCCGTGGCGGCATTGTTGCGTGGATACTGGAGTCGTCATTGCGAGCTGATATATCCCGACGAAATTAGGTATGATTAAGTTCTTGTGTTATAATATCTCTTAAGGATAGAGCTAGAGGCTTGATAGCACAAAGTTTATTGTACTGTACAATAAACTTACCTAGCGTAAAATAAGAATATATCTGTT
>DYDX01000012.1 GCA_020404425.1 Rickettsia endosymbiont of Pyrocoelia pectoralis | reverse complement strand
TAGATCATTTGAAACTTTGCTTGACTAAATCTACTAATAAGATTTATTCTTTGATTAATAAAATCTTTTTTTATGATAAAAACTTTACTCTCTTTCAACTTAGTAACTAATTTTGTCCGGTACTATAGGCTTGTCCACGGAATCCAGTAAAACATATAAAAATTTATTTTTATATGTTTTTTTATTAAATATTTTTTCTGGATACCGTGGACAAGCCACGGTATGACAATAATATATGCTATCACTTCATAAATTACAATTCAAAGACTTATTTAATCTAAGCCTTACCTTTCTTCCTTCTTCTATAACCTATATAAAAGGAGCGAATGGCTGCGGTAAGACTTCACTGCTCAGAATGATAGCGGGTATTACGCAACCAAGTAGCGGTAATATCTACTATAAAAATGTTGATATCAATAATATCCCTAAACCTTACTGTACTTATATAGGTCATAATTTAGGTTTAAAGCTTGAGATGACGGTCTTTGAGAATCTAAAATTTTGGTCAGAAATATATAACTCTCTAGAGACATTGGAGGCAGCAATTCATTACTTTAAGCTACATGAAATATTAGACGAGAAATGCTATAATTTATCTAAAGGAATGCATAAAATGGTAGCAGCCGCAAGGTTGATTGCTTGCCAATCTAACTTATGGCTACTTGATGAAATTGAGACGAATTTAAGCAAAGAAAATAGGGATTTATTAAACAACTTAATTGCTATGAAAGCCAATAGCGGCGGCATTATACTTCTTTCTTCCCACCTAGAAAACGCCATTAAATCCGCACAGATATTGCAATTAGATTAATTGTTTTGAGTTTTTTTATACATCATCCAATGTACTGTAAAAAATATAAGGCTAAATATAATCCAAGTTGAGTAATCCATTATATTACTTACAGCACGTGCTTTTTTAACTTCTATATATTCATTTTTATCATTAATTCTTAATTCTTCTAGCTCTTTCGAAGACAAATTTTTTAATTCTTCCTGTTTACTAGATGATTGAGATTTTAAATATTGCTCATTAGTATTATACTGTATAAGCTGTTCTGCATTAGTATATTCCGTTAGAGATAAGTTGAGGACTGAATTAAATGCAAGACAGAGTGTTATTAATAATATTATAGAGGTAATACAACAAACTACCATACTATAAATTTGTTTTATAAGCATAATTATTCCATTTTCATAATTATTAATAATATAGAATTTTACAAAAGAAATACAATAATTAAATTCATAGCCTTATGAAATTTCGAATGCAAACTTCGAGATTTCATGATTGCGTAAATAATATTTACACTTCAGAAACCACTGGATCAATAACATTAATAACTCCTAAAAGTGTTATACCTAATTTAGCAAAATCATTTACCGGATCATACTCATCCAATGAAGTAAGTAAAATAGGCGGCTCTATTTTTATTTCTGTACATGACGGAAATTTGTTATGAAAAGTTTCTATAGCTCTAGTCGGCCTGTTATCTAAATATCTCCAATAGGCAATCATATCCCAAGAATTTACTAGAGGACCGCTGTCATTAGTAAATGGATTGGTCCTAAAATCAGAAATTATTGAAAGCATAGTTGTAAAATGTTTATATTCAACTGTATAGGGATTATTAGTTAAATTATGATATATATTTTTTATTCCATACCAAACCTAGATAAATAATGATCATCTGAATTAAGTGATTTTATTGCATCTAATACTGGTCGGCGGTTCAGAATTATATGTACAATAAACTTTTACTCCATGCACACTTTCTACAATTTCTTTTTGAATAGTTTCATTTAACATATTATACTCCTAATAAATGGAATGATAGACGAAGTTTAATTTGGAAAAGAGCAAGGCGTTTTGAAGCTTTTAACCGCAGCGTAGTTAATCTACGTGAGGATTAAAAGCAAGAAACAACGTAGCCAATTTTTCAAATTAAACGAGTATATTATCTATATTCATAATCCTTATGCAATTTACTCGCTAATGCCTGCTCCCATTTATCGCCGTTTTGCAGCAATTTTTCTTTATCGTAAATAAGGGCAGTATGGGTTAGGCTTGCAAACTCAAAATTAGGACCTTCAACTATTGCATCAACAGGGCAAGCTTCTTGGCATAACCCGCAATAAATGCATTTTGTCATATCTATATCATAACGGGTTGTACGTCTGCTGCCATCTTCCCTCTCATCTGCTTCAATAATTATCGCTTGTGCCGGGCAGATAGCCTCGCAAAGCTTACACGCAATACAACGCTCTTCGCCGTTTTCATAACGACGCAAAGCATGCTCACCCTTAAATCTTGGGCTGACAGGGCTTTTTTCATAAGGATAATTTATGGTAACTTTAGCTTTAAAGAAATATCTTAAAGTCAAAGCTAACCCTTTTACTATCTCATATAGGAAAAATGATTTTAAGTAGTTTATCATAAAATTTATATACTATTCGGCAAATGATCAGTATAAACAAGCACGCTCGATACCAATACGACCCAAAATAAAGTTAACGGCAAAAATACTTTCCAGCCTAATCTCATTAACTGGTCATAGCGGTATCTTGGTAGCGTTGCCCTAATCCATAAAAAGCAAAATAGTAAAAATCCGACTTTAAAAACAAACCAAAAGAATCCCGGAATACAATCTAACCAAGATATATTAAACGGTGGCAAGTAACCTCCTAAAAAGAAGACGCAGGTCATTGCACTAACTAATATCATATTAGCATACTCGCCTAGGAAAAATAAGGCAAATCCCATAGAAGAATATTCCACGTTATAACCGGCGACTAATTCCGACTCAGCTTCCGGTAAATCAAAAGGTAACCTATTTGTTTCAGCTAAAACCGAGATAAAAAATACGACGCCCATAGGCAGTAGCATTAGATCAATCCACCACGGCATTGTTCTTTGTGCTTCAACTATCCCGCTTAAATTAAGAGTACCGGTAGTAAGCAGCACGGTAATAATAACAATCCCCATCGATACTTCATAAGAAATCATTTGTGCCGATGAACGTATAGCACCTAAAAACGCATATTTTGAGTTACTAGCCCAGCCGGCAATAATAATGCCGTAAACACTTAAGGAAGAGATAGCCAGTATATATAAAACCCCAACATTGATATCGGCAAGAACTACGCCTTTTGCAAAAGGTATAACTGCCCAACCGATCAAGCTTAATATAAAGGTTATCATTGGTGCAAGAACAAACAGCACCTTATCCGCATTAGTCGGAATTATCGGCTCTTTGAATAGTAGCTTAACTGCATCGGCAATAGGCTGCAAAAGCCCGAACGGTCCTACAACATTTGGTCCTTTTCGGAGCTGCATCAGCCCAATAACACGGCGTTCTGCATAAGTTAAGTAAGCAACGCATAATATTAAAGGGATAGTGATCGCAACTACCTTTAGGGCGATGATAATTAAAGGGAAAATATATTCAAAAAAAAGGTTTGTCATGGCGACACCTCGGTGTCATCCCGTGGCTTGACCACGGGATCCAGAAAAAATGTTTGTATAATATATAGTGTATTTCTGGATCCCGTGAATAAATCACGGGATGACATTAATGACATATTTTTCATCACGCCACTTCCTGCTCTCTTGCTTGCTTAGCCTCAACGCATTTAGCCATAGTTACCGAGTTTTTGCTAATAATATCGGTCATATAATAATTAATCGGCTTAGCGGATATAGCATCTTTCAGCAATTTATCTTTTGAACTAAACTTAGCAAATTTATTCTTAATAACTTTACCGATATTTGCAAATACCGGATATTCTTTAGCAAGCCGTACTCGCACTTCTTGCAAATTATCCATTCCGATATCTAATTTTAAATAATCAGAAAGCTCTTTTATAATTGCTATGTCTTCTTTAGCTTTTCCTACCGGTGACACTGCTTTTTCTGCTATTTGCGGTCTACCTTCTAGATTCACGTAAATTCCGCTCTGCTCGGTATAAGCAGCTGCAGGTAAAATAACATCGGCATTGGTAGCACTAGCATCCCCGTGATGCCCCTGATACACTATAAACGCCGATTTAAGTTGATCAAAACTGACTTCATCAGCTCCAAGCAAATAAGCAAATTCTATTTCTTCTAATTTAACAGGTTTGGTATTAAAGCCAATATCAAGCCCTCCGATTATTGAGGCGTGATTATGCAATATGTTAAAACCTTTCCAATCATCACGCATAATATTATATTCGGAAACGACCTTATGAATCAGCGACAATATAGCATATCCGTCATCTCGTCCATATACGCCGTCACCTACTATAATCATCGGGTATTTTGCTTCTTTTAACTCTGTGGCAAATTTGTGCTTACCGCTTATTAACTCTTCGATTATTTTAGGGTCACTACCTAAATCTTGGATTTTATAAGTTTGATCATGCCCCTCACCTATTTTTGCTACTTTTAGCGTACCACCACGAACCTTTCCGCCTATTCTACTGTTTAATACAGGTGCTATTTGCCTTGGATTTGCTCCAATTAGTAAACATAAATCAGCTTTTTCTATCCTTGCAATAGTAGTATTAAATAAATAATTCCCTCGCTCTGGGGTATCTATTTTATAGTTAAACTGATTAACACTATAATTATTACAGCCTATCTTTTGTAAGAAAGTTTTAAGCATAAACATTGCTTCAACAGAGGCAAAGTTTCCGGCAAAAGCAGTAATTTTTTCCGGCTTAACAGATTTAATTTTAGCCGATATTGCTTTTAAAGCTTCATCCCAGCCTGCTTCTACTAATTTACCGTTTTTTCTAATATAAGGGCGATCTAAACGCTGATATTTTAAGCCGTCATAACTGAAGCGATTTTTATCCGAAATCCATTCTTCGTTGATATCTTCATTTACTTGCGGCAATATTCTCATCACCTCATCACCTCTACTATCTATACGAATATTAGAGCCCTCCGCATCATGTAAACCTATAGAATTCGTATGTTTTAGCTCCCATTTGCGTGCTTTAAAGGCATAAGGTTTGGAGTTTAAAGCACCAACCGGGCAAATATCGATCATATTACCGGACATTTCGGAATCTAAAGTTTGCTCTAGATAAGAAGTTACTTCCATATGCTCACCGCGATGGATAGCTCCCATTTCTTCTATTCCGGCTATATCATTGGCAAATCTAATACATCTAGTACATTGAATACATCTAGTCATCGCCGTTTTAATCAGCGGTCCCATATATTTGTCTTTGATAGATCGCTTATTTTCGTGGAATCTATTAGTACCTTTGCCATATCTAAAAGCCTGATCCTGTAAATCGCATTCCCCGCCTTGATCACAAATAGGACAGTCAAGAGGATGATTAACGAGCAGAAACTCCATCACGCCTTCACGTGCTTTTTTTACCATAGGCGTATCGGTATGAATAACCATACCGTTACTGGCAGGCATCGCACAAGAAGCTATAGGCTTTGGTGATTTTTCCATTTCAACCAAACACATACGGCAATTACCGGCAATTTTTAATCGCTCATGATAACAAAAATGGGGGATTTCTTTTCCGGCTTTCTCACAGGCTTGATAAACAGTAGTACCTTCAGATACTTCTATTTCAGAACCATCTATGTTCAGTTTTATCATTCTTATTTAATCCAATAAGTCATAGGATTCGGGTAGCTTTCATCTTCTATTAAATGTTTAAAACCGATAGCAACACGTAATATATACCAAACGGCTAAGACAAAATACATCACTACGCCAATTACAATAAAGGTAAATATGAAACATATAATCCACCCTATTAGCCCAAGACAGAAAGTACGGAATAAAAACATATAATGACTTCTTACGAAATTATCACCTTTGTCTTTATTAAGATAAGCAAAAAATACCCCGATTAAAGGTAATATAGGTGCTACTATCCCGCATAAATACAATATATATACGACTATTAAATTTTTCTTACCGCTTTCGGTATATTCTTTAAGTTGTTTATCCATATATTTACTTTTTTACTTTTCAATTTCGTCTTTTAATTTTTGTATTTCTTTTATAGGTAACTCGGTAATTTCATGAATTTCTTTTACAGATAACCCGGTTGATATAGATATTATGTTTATATCTATATTTGCAAGCAATAAGTTTTTTGCGATTTCAATTTTTCCTTCAATTTTGCCTTCAATTCTTCCCTCGATTTTGCCTTCTTCTATCCCGTCTTCTTTGCCCTTATTATATTTACTAATATTAGTTGCTTCTTCACTTTGAGCGGCAAGCATTGCTTTAATATAATTGTCATATTCCGCTTCATTCCAATTAAACTGTTCAATTGCTTCATATGCCGAAAGTACTGCTTTATCTTTTGTATGTTGCGGCGGTTTTTTTGCTTTGTCAAATTTCGCCATCATATATAGCCAATCATCTTCTATTGTTTCAAGTTCGCTTTCTTCTTTAGTGAAACGATCAAGTTCTACAAACACGTAAGAAAGATAATTCAAATGATTTTTACCATTTGCGGTATTTACCGTTTGGTGGTAAGTTACACATTCTTCTTCCTCAGGCAAGGCTTGAAAACCCGAAGTAATTACTACTATAACGACAGGAGCTAATTCGGTGTAAAGCTGTCCTCTTTTTAATTGAGAGGAAAATGCCTTACAACCGTAAAATTGTACCCTTGCTAAAAATGCATCAACATAACCGTTTTGCATTTCAACAATATAGATATTACCTGATTTATCCTTAACTTTGACATCAACTATACTTCTTTTGCTTTGTCCAAGGTCCGGCACTTGTTCATTAGAAATATATTCAAGATCGACGATCCTTAATTCTTCCGGTAACCTCATAATATTATTGAGAAAGCTTATTAATCTTGTTTTATCCGTAAACAATTTTTTAAAAGCTACATCATTTGTCGGGTCTAAGTATCTTTGCATATTAATTATTTATTTTTTGTTCAAATTCTCTACCACAAAATGCATAATACTACCGTGCTTTATATAATTTATCTCATTATCCGTGAATATTTGCAATATTAAATCGATAGTTTGCGTCTCTCCGCTTTGTTTTTTTATTACACATTTTATCGGATTATAGGGTTTTATTTGGTCGTTCAAACCTATTATATCAATATATTCTGAGCCGTCTAATCCTAAATCCAAACGCGTGACATTTCCTGCGAAAGTAAGCGGTAGCACACCCATCCCGACTAAATTCGAGCGATGTATCCTCTCAAAACTCTCGGCAATTACGGCTTTAACGCCAAGTAGCTGCGGTCCTTTTGCTGCCCAATCCCTTGATGAGCCGCTACCATATTCTTTGCCGGCAAAAATTATTGCAGGTACATTATGTGCTTTATAATCCGTCGCTGCATCATAAATAGTTTCCTGCTTGTTATTTAATTGATTTACGGTAAAGCCGCCTTCTACGCCTTTACATATTTCATTTTTGATACGAATATTAGCAAATGTCCCACGCATCATTACTTCATGATTACCTCGACGAGAACCGTAAGAGTTAAACTCTAGAGGCTCAATATGATGATCCGTTAAATATTTAGCAGCAGGGCTAGTTTTGCTGATACTTCCCGCAGGCGATATATGATCGGTAGTAATGGAGTCACCGAAAATAGCTAAAATCCGTGCAGATTTTATATCTTCTATACTATTAGTATTACCTATATTGCCAAAATAAGGCGGATTATTAATATATGTACTATTCTTATTCCAGCTATAAGTAGGGTTATTATTTACCTGTAATTCTTGCCACTCTTTTGTGCCCGTGAATATATCGGAATATTTTTCTATGAACATAGATGAATTAATTGAATTTGCAATTATTTTATCTATTTCTTCTTTACTCGCCCATATATCTCTTAAATAAACCTCTTCACCCTTACTATTTTTACCTATAGGCGAATTTATTAAATCGATATTAAGGCTACCCGCAAGAGCATATGCTACTACTAAAATAGGAGAGGCAAGGTAGCTTGCTTTAGTAAGCGGATTAATTCGCCCTTCAAAATTTCTATTACCCGATAAAACAGACGCAACCACTAAGCCGTTTTTATTTATAGTTTCCTCTATTTCAGGATTTAAAGGACCGGAATTACCTATACAAGTAGTACAACCGTAACCGACTAAATTAAAACCTAACTGATTTAAATATTTATCAAGACCGCTACTTTTCAAATATTCCGTTACGACTTTCGAGCCGGGAGCAAGAGAAGTTTTAACCCAAGGCTTAACGGTAAGGCCCTGCTCTACTGCCTTTTTAGCAAGTAAGGCAGCACCGATCATAACGCTAGGATTTGAAGTATTAGTACAGCTGGTAATCGCAGCAATCACTACATCACCGTTACCGATCTCGTAGCTTTGATTTGCTACATTATATTTATTCTCTATATCTTTTTCTGTGGAAAAACTCGGCAACTCTTTCTTAAAGCCGCTAGCTACATCGCCTAAACTTACTCTATCCTGCGGACGTCTCGGTCCGGCGAGCGAACTTTGCACCGTTGATAAATCTAATTCTAATATTTCTGTATATTCAGGCATCTCGTTTGAATCACACCACAGGTTTTGCTCTTTGGCATATTCTTCTACTAATTTGATTTGTGATTTTTCTCTACCTGTCAGTTCTAGATATTTTATTGTTTCGTGATCAATCGGGAAAAAGCCGCAAGTAGCCCCATATTCAGGTGCCATATTAGCAATAGTAGCACGATCGGCAATCGTAAGATTCTTAAGACCCTCACCATAGAACTCGACAAATTTACCCACCACTTTTTTACGACGTAGTAATTCGGTAACGGTTAGAACTAAATCGGTTGCAGTAGCAATACCCGTTAACTTACCCGTTAGTTTTACACCGATTACTTCCGGCAAAATCATTGTAAGCGGTTGCCCGAGCATTGCAGCCTCTGCCTCTATTCCTCCGACTCCCCAGCCAAGTACCGACAAACCGTTTACCATAGTCGTATGGCTATCCGTTCCGACTAAACTATCAGGGTAAGCAATCCCGTCTTTATGCCATACTACTTTTGCTAAATACTCTAAATTTACTTGATGGCAGATACCCGTACCGGGCGGTACTACTTTGAAATTATCAAATGCTTGCTGCCCCCATTTCAAGAACTCGTAACGCTCTATATTGCGTTTCATTTCCATTGATACGTTTTTATCAAACGAGCTATTAGAGGCATAAGAGTCGACGCTGACGGAGTGGTCTATGACTAAATCAACAGGGCTGAGCGGATTAATCTTTAACGGATCGCCGCCTATCTTCTTCATCGCATCACGCATAGCTGCCAAATCCACGATAGCAGGCACGCCGGTAAAATCCTGCATCAAAACCCTTGCCGGCATAAAATCTATTTCCGCATCGGATTTTTTAGTTTTCAGCCACTCTTTAAATACGAGTAGATTTTGCTTTGAACCGTTAGAACGTAATATATTTTCAAACAAAACTCTTAAACTATATGGGAGCTTATTTAAGGAAAGATCGATATCTTTTGCAGCCTTTTTTATATCATAAATTTTATACGGGATATTATCGACTACTAGTTCTTTAAGATATTCCTGATTATTTGCTTTTGACATTTGTTTCTCACTCTCATATTCGTTATGCGATACTTAGTGGCATTGCCAGTTATGTCATTCCTGCGAAAGCAGGAATCCAGTGTAAAGCGAGATAAGTCGAGCTTTTAATTTTAAAAATTTGCTGTATTTATACTTTTTTTCTGGATTCCTGCTTTCGCAGGAATGACATATTAGCGTGGCGGGGCCACGGGATGACACCGGAAACCCTATACCTAAATTTACCTCAAAACGTAGATTTTTTAAATAAATTAATGATTATCTATGCAGATTTTTGAAAAACAGTGAGTTTATTATTTATTTCCGTTTCACTTAAATTTGTAGCATTAATAGCGGTTTCAGTGACTATATTAATGTAACTTCCCGTTACTTCAGTCATACCGCCGGAAATAAGATAAGTAATTTTCGGCTCGTGCATATCATCTACATAAACCCGCACTAAACCGGCTGTTAAACTAACTAACATCGGAGCGTGACCAGGTAGCACTCCAAACATACCTCCTTCCCCGGGCAGTGTAACCATTTTAGCTTGCTCCTCAAGTGCAATATTTAAAGGCGTAATAATTTTGACTAGAATTGTTTCGTTCATATGATGTCATACCGCGCACTTGTAGCGGTATCCATAAAAATTTTAATGTAGAGTATAGATTATGTCTTGAGATACCGCGATCAAGTCGCGGTATGACAGCTATCATTTCAGTATTTTAGCCTTTTCTACCGCTTCTTCTATAGTACCAACCATATAAAAAGCAGCTTCGGGCAAATCATCGTATTTACCTTCTACTAAACCTTTAAAGCCTGCTATAGTATCGGCTAAATTCACAAATTTCCCTTCTGCACCCGTAAATACTTCGGCTACATGGAAAGGCTGTGATAGGAAACGTTGTATTTTTCTTGCACGTGACACGGTTAGTTTATCTTCTTCCGATAGTTCATCCATACCTAAAATAGCAATAATATCCTGAAGCGATTTATAAGTTTGTAATATCTGCTGCACTTTTCTTGCTACGCTATAATGCTCTTCCCCGACAATTATCGGATCAAGTACTTGCGAGCTACTATCTAAAGGATCGACTGCCGGATAAATTCCAAGCTCGGCTATCTGGCGGCTAAGCACCGTTGTTGCATCTAAATGTGCAAAAGAAGTTGCAGGTGCAGGATCGGTTAAATCATCTGCCGGTACGTATATGGCCTGCACGGAAGTTATAGAGCCATGCTTGGTAGAGGTAATACGCTCCTGCAATTCTCCCATATCGGTCGCTAAAGTCGGCTGATACCCTACTGCCGAGGGGATTCTACCAAGTAGAGCCGATACTTCGGAACCTGCTTGCGTAAAACGAAAAATATTATCTATAAAAAATAGAACATCTTGTCCCCCCATATCTCTAAAGCTTTCGGCAATAGTAAGACCCGTTAACGCAACTCTTGCTCTTGCCCCTGGCGGCTCGTTCATTTGTCCGTATACTAAAGCTACTTTTGATTTTTCAGGCTCTTCAAGATTGATTACCCCAGAGTCAATCATCTCATGGTAAAGGTCATTACCCTCCCTAGTTCTCTCACCGACTCCGGCAAATACCGTATAACCGCCATGTGCTTTAGCCACGTTATTAATCAGCTCCATTATAAGCACGGTTTTACCAACCCCCGCACCGCCAAATAATCCTATCTTACCACCTTTAGTATAAGGCGCAAGCAAGTCTACCACTTTAATACCGGTTACTAATATTTTACGTTCGGTTGATTGATCGGTAAAAAGCGGAGCAGCTTTATATATAGACGAAACGCTTGAGCCTTTAATTTCCCCCCTGCCGTCGATAGGCTCACCTGTAACGTTCATAATACGCCCAAGCGTCCCAACTCCTACGGGGATACTAATAGGGCTTCCCGTGTCGACTACTTCCACGCCTCGCATAAGCCCGTCTGTTGATTCCATAGCAATACAACGCACCGTATCGTCACCGATATGTTGGGCTACCTCGAGTACTATTTTTACGTTATTATTATAACACTCAAGAGCATTTAAAATTGATGGTAATTTAACTTTATTCATAAATTTTACGTCAACTACTGCCGAAATAATTTGAGTAATTTTACCGATATTTTTTGTCATTATCTTTTCTTCTGTTAAGGTAACCTTTGTGCGTCATTGAGATTAAATGAACGATAACGAAGATCAACTTCAAAAAGAGCAAGAAGTCCATAAGACGAGGAGCGGAGCGTATACTTAATACGTGAGCACCGCAGTACTTATAGGACGACGTAGCCAATTTTTGAAGTTCATCGAGTTATACTGCTTCAGAGCCCGCTATAATCTCTATCAACTCCGTAGTAATAATAGCTTGCCTTGATCTGTTGAGTTTTAGCACTAACTTATTAATTAGATCATAGGCGTTATTCGTTGCGTTTTCCATAGCCGTCATTCTTGCCCCTTCTTCACTTGCTCTATTTTGCAGCAGGGCATAATTTATTTGGGAATTAACATATAAATTGATCAAATTTGAAATAAGATTTTCTCCCTCATATTCATAATTAGCTTCCACTTCATTATCGTCTTTATATTTCTCTATCGGTAAAATTTGCTGCCTTGTCATGATTTGAGTCATGGCATTTTTGAATTTATTGAAATATATCGTACAATTACTTACCTCTAAATTCTCGACTGCCACCATAATCTTTTCTTTTATTTGCAGCATTAAATTCTCATCATGGATTTTTGGCAGTTCAAAATAGCTATCGATATAATTTGCATATCGTCTTTTCAGAGCTTCATAACCTTTTTTACCGATAATGATAAGCTTAACTTTCTCTCTTTTACTTTCTAAATTTTGAATATCGAGCTTAACTTGCTTGATTATATTCTGATTAAACGCCCCGCATAGACCACGCTCAGACGTCATAACTATCAGTAAATTAGCTTTATTTTCTATAGTGTTAAAAAATTTTTGTGCCTCTGTAGGCAGATCATAAATATCAGCCGATAACACGGTAGACATCATTTTACCGATAGCCTCAATATAAAAATTTGAATGAGCTATTTGATTTTTTATTTTTGCCATTTTAGCAGCTGAAACTAATTGCATAGCTTTAGTAATCTTCTGCGTAGATTTAACGCTTTTAATCCTAGTTCTTAGCTGTTTTAAATTTGACATATAATCCTCGGTGTCATGCCGCAGCTTGTCCACGGCATCCAGTCTTTTTTAATTTTTTTCTGGATTCCCGCTTCTGCGGGAATGACATTACGTTATTTAACAAAACCTTTAACAAACTTCTCTAAAAATGCTTTTAATTTCTGCTCGGTTTCTTCGGTTATACGCTGCTCGATCTTTATCGACTCTATAATATCTTTCTGATTTAACCTAATCTCACTAAGCATTTTGTCTTCAAATTCCTTAACTTTCTGTAAAGGTACATTATTTAAATATTTTTTAGTACCTACATAAATACTTATTACCTGCTCTTCTACGGAAAAAGGATGATATTGTGCTTGCTTTAATATCTCGACAAGCCTTTTACCGTGATCGATTTGAGCTTTAGTTGCAGGATCTAAGTCTGAACCGAATTGCGAGAAAGATTCAAGCTCTCTAAATTGTGCAAGCTCAAGCTTAACAGAACCTGCCACCTGCTTCATCGCTTTTATTTGTGCAGCAGAACCAACACGACTTACCGAAATCCCGACATTAACAGCCGGTCTTATGCCTTTATAAAATAAATCGCTTTCTAAGAAGATCTGCCCGTCAGTAATGGATATTACGTTTGTCGGAATATAAGCCGATACGTCACCTGCTTGGGTCTCAATAATAGGTAGTGCAGTAAGCGACCCGCCACCTTTTTCTTCGGACATTTTAGCAGCACGTTCAAGCAACCTTGAATGCAAGTAAAACACGTCACCAGGATAGGCTTCACGCCCGGGCGGTCTTCTAAGTAATAATGAGATTTGTCTATAAGCTACGGCATGTTTACTTAAATCATCGTAAATGATCAGTGCGTGCATACCATTATCACGAAAATACTCGCCCATACTACAAGCAGCATAAGGCACGACAAACTGAAGAGCGGCAGCTTCCGAAGCAGTAGCCGAAACAACGATAGTGTAATCTATTGCTCCGGCTTCCTCTAATCTTTTTACTATTTGAGCAACGCTTGATCTTTTCTGCCCGATTGCTACATAAATGCAGTAAATTTTATCTTGTTCGTTATTTAATGAATGAGCTTGTTTTTGATTAATAATCGCATCAATAGCTATTGCGGTTTTTCCGGTCTGTCTATCGCCTATTATTAGCTCTCTTTGCCCTCTACCTATCGGTATTAGTGCATCAATAGCTTTTATACCCGTTTGCACAGGCTCGCTAACGCTAGTTCTATCTATTATTCCGGGAGCTTTTAGCTCGATTTGACGGTATTCTTTAGTTGTAATATCACCCTTACCGTCAATGGGATTACCGAGTGCATCTACGGTGCGACCGAGTAATGCTTTACCGACCGGTACTTTTAAAACTTCCTTGGTTCTTTTTACTTTATCGCCTTGCTCTACCTGATTATCATCACCCATAATCACGGCACCGACGCTATCATTCTCTAAATTTAGAACAAGACCTTTAACGCCCGATTCAAATTCTACTACCTCACCGGACTCTGCATTTGTAAGACCGTAAATCCTTACTATACCGTCACCGACCTTTGTCACCTGCCCTACTTCTTCAAACTCACTTAAAGAGTTAATATTAGCTATTTTTTTTTGTAATATTTCAGCTACTTCAATGGGTTTTAGTTTCATGTGGTAAGGTCTCCTACACTGTCACCCCGTGGCTTGACCACGGGGTCCAGTCTTTTAAAATTTTTTCTAGATACCGTGGACAAGCCACGGTATGACACCGAGGGCGTTTTTCGAGCCATACATTACGCCACAACCCTAACACTCTTTAAAGTCGCAGCTATTTTAGCAAGGCTATTTTTTATTGAATAATCTTGCAATATACTATCATATTTGATTATAATCCCGCCCATAATACTCGGGTCTATTTCAAAATTTATTTCGGTTTCCTGCTTTAACTCTTTTTCTATAGCAGCTTTAATCCATTCCTGTTCTTTCGACTGCAACTTACTTGCAGAAATAACCTTCACTATTTTTATATTCTTACTTTCATAAAGTAATTTATTATAAGCCTCAACTATATCCGATAGTATATTTGTACGAGAATTTTTTATTAATAATAATAAGAAATTTTGTAACATTGTGCTAATTTTAATACTTTTTACTAATGAGTCAACTAGTTCTACTTTATTAATTTTATCTATTATCGGAGAGGATAAAAATTCTTTAATCTCAGGATTATCTTCAATAAGGCTATTCACTAAAGTGATTTCGTCAAATATCTTATCCGTGATATTATCTATCTCGGCATTATTAAATAACGCTATAGCATAATTTTGAGTTAAATTATTTTTGTTCATTTTAAGATACTCCAAAGTAAAATGAAAAATTGGTAGACGAAGGTCAATTTCAAAAAGAGCAAGGAGTTTGTAAGCCGAGGAGCGGAGCGTACTATAGTACGTGAGCATCCGAGGACTTACAAAGACGACGCAGCCAATTTTTGAAATTCACCGAGTATACTATATATGTACCGCTCTATCATAAGCCGCTAACACCGACTCATGCATCATTTCCGATAAAGTCGGATGCGGGAAGATGGTATTAATTAAATCGAGTTCTGTTCCTTCTAGATTTTTAGAGACCACATAACCTTGTATTAGTTCCGTAACTTCTGAACCTATCATATGAGCCCCAAGTAATTCGCCTGTTTTAGCATCAAATATAGTTTTAATCAAGCCCTCAGTGTCACCACCGACTAAAGCTTTACCGTTACTGATAAAAGGAAATCTACCGATTTTTAGCTCATAACCTAAAGCTTTTGCTGCTTCTTCCGTAAGCCCGACACTTGCTATTTGCGGCGAAGAATAAGTACAGCCCGGTATATTATGCTTATTTATAGCGTGAGGCTTTAACCCGACTATGCTTTCTGCAGCAATAATTCCCTCATGACTTGCTTTATGAGCTAAGCAAGGTGCTCCTGCTACATCACCTATTGCGTATACTCCCGCCTCCGCTGTTTGCATCAAACCGTTAGTAACTATATAGCCGTTTTCTACTTTAACTTTGGTTTTCTCGAGTCCTAAATTTTCTGTATTAGCAACAATTCCTACTGCCATAAGTAGGATTTCTGCCTCTAATTTTTGTGCTTTTCCTGCTAATTCTAACTCAATTTCTACCTTATCTTTTGATTTTGTTTGTTTAAGCAACTTAGCATTTGTAATAATTTTTATGCCTTTTTTCTCAAAGCTCTTATGAGCAAGGCTTGAGATTTCTGAATCTTCCACCGGTAATATTCTGCTATGTGCTTCAATTACGGTGACATCAACGCCGATACTGTTATAAAACGAGGCGAATTCTATACCGATTGCCCCTGAACCTACGATAATAATGGATTTCGGTACATGCTGCGGTATCATTGCTTCTTTTGAAGTCCAAATTTGTTTACCGTCAGGCTCGAACCCTTTTAAAACTCTAGCTCTTGCCCCGGTAGCTATAATAATATTATCCGCTTTTACCTTAAGGTTATCATTTACGCTTATAATCTTATTCCCTTCAAGTTTTGCGATGCCGTCTATGACGGTAACTTTATTTTTCTTAAGCAATAACTTAACACCGCCGGCTAGTTTATTTGAAATATCTCTAGAACGCTCAACTATTTTCGTGATATTGACTTTGGCAGAACCGGCATCAATACCGTAATCACTAGCGTGTTTTATATGCTCAAAAATTTCAGCAGATTTAAGTAAGGATTTTGTTGGAATACATCCCCAATTAAGGCATACCCCGCCTAAATGCTCTTTCTCTATTAATACTACTTTTTTCTTTAATTGTGCCGCCCTAATCGCAGCAACATATCCGCCAGGTCCACCGCCTATGACTGCTATATCGTATTGTTCCATTTTGTTTTTATTTTGTTGATTTTGTTATTCGGCGTCATCCCATGACTTGTTCACGGGATCTAGTCTTTTTTGTTATTTTTCTGGATACCGTGGTCAAGCCACGGTATGACCCAGAGAACTCTTTAAAAACCACTTATTCTTCTCATGCACCTTAATCCGTCCGATTATCATATCAGCCGTACCTTCATCGCCTTCCGCTTGTGCTATTTTAAGCCCTTTATACAAGGTAGCTATTATAGTTTCTTGATCTTGTACTAGGTTTTTCAGCATTTCACTTGCTTGTATATTCGGATTCGGCTCATTTATAGAAGCAAGCTTTATTAACGTCGATAATACCGGTACTTTAGCCCCTAAAGTTCTGACTCGCTCAGCTAGCTCATCTAGGCTTTCGGCTAAATCTTCATACTGCCCTTCAAACATTAAATGCAGGCTTCTAAATTCTGCTCCTTCAACATTCCAATGATAATTTTGCGTTTTGAAATATAAAGCATAACTATCGGCTAAAATTTGCTCTAAAGCTTTTACTACCTGCATGATACCCTCCTAAAACATTAAATGAATTTGACTTTATAATATTTCTTCAAACAGTTCAAGAGATAACGAGTTATTTAGATTTGAAATTGCTAACTAAACATAGTGAAATATGCTGCATACTCGCTGAATTTGAAAATTGGCTACGTCGTCTTTGTAAACCTTCAGATGCTCAAGTACTATAGTACACAAGCATTCGAGGACTTATGAAGACGACGTAGCCAATTTTCAAATTCAGCGAGTATATACAAGGAAAAATTTTACATTCCTTTTCCTTGGGGTTGTTTTAATTGTTCTCTTTGTGCTTGTAATCTTTCTAAATGAGTAGGTTTACTAGCTTCTTTTGATTTTGGAGGACTATTCACATTCATACTAGACTTAGAAAGAGCGTATTTATCAGGGTCAAGAGCAAATTTTTGCATTTCTTCACTATGCGACAATGTATTTATAAGTGTTTTATATTGTTCATGAGACGGTAAAGTAGCATTATCGTAATTTGGTAAATATTCTTTTATATGCTCACTAAAATATGTGTTAATTACGGATAATATTTTTTCCTCTTCCTTAGACAATTTTTCCGGAATATTTACCGGCAAATCTTGCATACCAAGTATAGCGTCTTGTAAACGGTCTTTTAAACTTTCATTTGCTGTAATTGTACTATCTTTCTTACCTAATTCATCTTTAGCAAATTCATCTAAAAACGGTTTTATATTTTCTCTACTGATATTCAATTTTTGAGCTTCTTGCTCCATTTGATTCTTCTTATAAGCTTCCCATTTATTATTTAGATCATCTCTAATTTCTTGCGATGTCTTCATGACTTGTACCCATACTCCGTTTAGACAAGCACTATTATTCTCTCCATAAGTAGTAGATGCTACGTATAATTGTTTAGCTAATTTAAACTTTTGCTGCTCCTTAAATACTTCTTCTATATCTAATCCTCCGCTCGTTACTTCAAATAACTTTTTTATTTGCATTTCATCTAGTGATTTTATTTGACCATATGCCTCTTTTCTATCTTGAAGTTGTTGAACATCCATATTTAAATTTAATGCATTAATTGCTTCCATATTTTCTCTAATTAATTCGGGATGTTTATTACATAAAGTTACGATTAGTTCCTGCATCTGAGCCAAATTCGGTTTTGTTTTATCTGCTAGCATTGAAATCAAGCCTATACATTCCGGTAATGTAGTATTTTTCTTAGCATCTTTGGTGGAATCATATTCTAAAGGAGTGGAAGAATAATATGTATTATATTTTCCTTCGGCATCTTTGCCTAAGTAAGTTCCTACTGCCCCTAATATTTGTTGAACTCCGGTAGCTTGTTGACCTAATGCCTTAAATGTTTGATCAGAGGGTATTGGTGCACTTGGTTGTAGAGTCTGTTCCATGACACTTTTTTTCTCTTGGTCCGATAACTCTAAAAGATCCACGGTAAGTTTATTAAGCTTAGGGTCTTTATTGCTATTGAACAAACCTAATACATTATTTTTATAATTCTCTGCTGCAATAAAAGATTCGGTTGTATTACCTCCGAATTCAGTCATTAACTCTTCGGTAAGAAAGTTCGTACGATTTGTTGCTTCCGAAGAATGAACACCTGTACTGGATATTTCATCAACATTAACAACATCTTTTTTTTCGATAGGTACTAGACCCTTTTTAAAACAATATTTTTGCATTTCGGGGTTATGCGTATAAAAATATTCTATACTATGTCCTTCAGAGTTTTTAGAATTAATTAAAAATGGATATTTATCCTGTCTATCTAATAGATATTTGACGCGTTCACCTTTTCTATCAAATCTAGCTATATCCTCTACCATATTACTAATTTCTTGTTCTAGATTGAATGTAGGATCTTGTCTACGGTTGTTTATTTCTTCTAATTTTTGTATTAAAGGATTACTGCTGTAGGTTACTCTAATATTAGGGTTTTCCATTAGTTCTGCCAGTAACTCAAAAGGAGCATTTGTGAATTCTATATCAGTAAGATTGGGAGGTAAATCCTTAAGTATCTTTGCAGTTAGTTCACGGCAATCTTTTAAATTTAAACTAATAAGCCCAGGAGGTAAATCTTTAATGCCGTTATCGGTTATACGACAATTAGATAAATTTAATTTAGATAGGTTTCTAGATAAGTCCTTAATGCAAGCATCAGTTATGTTTTGACATCGACTTAAATCTAATTCCTTTAGATTAGGAGATAAATTGATAATGTCTGCATCTTGTATATTGGGACATCCACTTAGACTACTGAGGTTTTGAGGTAAGTTTTTAATTGCCTCACCCGTTATTCTAACCATATTCTCTAACTTCAAATTGGTAAGATTTTGAGGTAAATTTTTAAGACCTTCGTTTGTTACGAAGTAAGATTGATCTAAAGTTAAATTCGTAAGATTAGGAGATAAATTTTTAAGCCCCTCATCTGTTATTGAAGAAGCTTCACGTAAAGCCAAATTCGTAAGATTAGGAGATAAATTTTTAAGATCTACATCTCTTAGTGAGCCACATCCGTATAAATTTAGGTTAGTAAGGTTTGGTAAATTTAGGGATTCCATCTCTTTTGCTCCTGGCCAAAACAAGCTTACACTATTAAGGTTTGGTGGTAAGTGCTTATATTTGGTATCTTTTATTCCACATCCCACTATTTTTAGATCAACAAGATTTCGAGGCAAGTCCCCAACTATATCATTTGTTACTGCATAATTCCATGATAAATCTAGGCTAGTGATATTTTTGGTGCTAGGAGAATTAAATATTTTTTTTATAAAAGAATCCTTTGCTCCGCTAGAAGCTAAATCTAGTGTTGTAATTTCGGGATTACTTTCTAAGTAGTCCAGTAATTGCTTGGTCTCGTCTTCGTTAAGAGAGCGTTGAATCTTTAATACTTCTTTTTTCCTGTCTTGATCAAAATTTACCATAAATAACCTTTAAATTAGTTTATTAGATTTAATTAATATTAACATTTAATAAGAAAATTTAATTAACTATTAAATATACAGTAATAAAAATTTATTAATTTAATTAGGATTAAACGGAAAAAAACACAGAATCAGTTGTTAAACTTAGCTATATCAAGTATTGTTGCTAAAAATAAACTGTGTAAATTTACCACAATATTTTAGTTGCAATTACTTTAAATCTTCTTGCATTCCTGCAACTTGTTTAAACGTTTCAATAGCTCTTACTCTAGATAACCCGTAATCGACTATAGGCTTTGGGTAATCGTCATACATTTTATGGAAGTTCATATTATGGATAATATGGGGAGGAACATTTTTTAAAATAGGTAGATATTTTTTGATATATTCGGCATCCGGATCAAAGTTTTTCCCTTGAGTATACGGATTAAATATGCGGAAATAAGGCTGAGCGTCAGTACCGCAAGAACTTGCCCACTGCCATCCGCCGACGTTGGAAGCAAGCTCATAATCCATGAGATACTGAGCAAAAAACTCTTCACCTTTACGCCAATCTAGCAGCAAATTCTTGCTAAAGAAACTTGCGACGATCATCCTTGCCCTGTTATGCATCCAGCCATCGCAAAGTAATTGCTTAACTGCTGCATCTATTATAGGGTAACCGGTTTCGGCATTAATAAACTTTTCAAAATATTCTTTATTATGATTCCAAGGTATTTTACGGCGATATTTTTCTTGAAACTCTTCATTAATAGTATTTGGAAAATGATACAGGATGGTTGCATAAAACTCTCGCCAAATTAATTCGTTAATCCAAGTTATACTACCGGGATTTGAGCTAGCTGCAAAAGCTTTGCGGTAACATTCTCTAATCGATATAAGCCCGAATCTTAAATAAGGTGAAATAGTGCTTGTACCGTTAAGATATAAAAAATCCCGATTGGTTTTATAGCTATTTATTCTTCTTGCAATAAATTTATCTAAAACATTTCTGGCATTTTTAGGCTGCCAAAGCTCATCTTCTTTATAAACATAACCGATTTGTTTTAAAACTTCATTTTCACCTTTATTAAGATCAATAATCGACAAACTTATATCTTTTGGTATATATAACTTACCCTCTAAATTATAACTATAGTCAATTGATCCCCACTTGCCTACATCGTCACTCGTCGTCTCGCCTATTATTATAGGCTTCGCTCCTCGCTCCTTGTATGCAAATGGGGCTGAATTGACTATATACTGCGTTAACAGCTTATTATGTTCTAAGCTCCCATTATCTGCTATGAACTTACGAAAAGCCTGCATATAAGGCGTATATACCTTGTATGGCTTATTTTCTTTCGTTAAAACTTTATCCGGCGGGACTAGTAAATGATCGCAATATAAATGAAGCATACCGTTATCGCCTAGTAATTCTTGGACTTTTCGGTCGCGTTCTATATTACTCGGTTCATAATCGGCATCGGCATAAATAGCACTAGCCTTTAAGCTACTCGCAAGCTTTGGGATAATATCCAGAGGATCACCGTAAAGTACTAACAGCTTACCTTGTAGCTTTTTTAATTCATCGTTAATTAAACAAAGAGTATTAGCAATAAAGGAAAGTCTTCTATCTCTAGGGTTTTTAAATCTCTCTAAAATGGTAGTGTCAAAAATAAAAACAGGCAGGATTTTATCAGAACTACGAAGTGCAGCCGCAAAGGATTTATTATCCTGCAGCCGCAAATTTCGCCGTAACCAAACTATGGAGATTTTGTTCATATATATTATATACTCCGTATAAATGAAGAGTTGTATACGAAGCTCAATTTGGAAAAGAGCAAGGAGTCTGTAAGCCGAGGAGCGGAGCGTATACTTAATACGTGAGCATCCGAGGACTTACAAAGACGACGTAGCCAATTTTTCAAATTGAGCGAGTATACCTAGTAAATCTCTTGGGATTGATCTTTTGTGCTTGGAGTATAATCATAAAAATCCTGATCGTAGCTATCATTATCTATGTTACTGTCCACAATTTCACTATCATCATCAAGCGTTTGAATATTATTTACCTTAAATGATTCCATAACTGTGCCGCTTGGCGTAATTTTACCGGTTGCCCTATCTACGGCAATTAATTTTATCGAATCAGGTACTTTAAACGGTAGCGACGGTTCGTCTTTGTAAGCGTTACTCATAAAATCGATAAAAATAGGAAGTACTACACTTGAACCCGTGGCTCTTCGCCCTAAAGTTCTTGGAGCGTCATACCCGACATAACTACCTACTACTATTTTTGGCGTAAAACCTACAAACCACGTATCTTTACTGTCATTACTGGTTCCGGTTTTACCCCCGATAATTTTCCCTAGCTTCTTTGCGGAATAAGCAGTTCCTCTATCTATTACTCCTGTTAAAAATGAGGTAATTTGATAATCGCTTGCTGCATCCGTAACCATATAAGCATTTTCTGCCGGAATTTCTAATATGCTAGTTTCCAAATCACTATCCGAAACGTTGCAAGAAGTACATTCCCTATCGTCCCTACGATAAATAACTTTACCGTTACGATCTTTAATTAATTCTACAAAATGTGGTTTTATTTTTTTACCGCCGTTAGCAATAATTCCATACGCATTAGTTATTCTCTCAAGCGTTGTTTCAATTGAACCAAGTACCATGGAGTAGACTTTTTGCGGGTTGTCATTAATGCCGAAACGCTTAATTATATCCACAATTTTTGTAAGCCCTACGGTAGTTGCCACCCTCACGGTTACAAGGTTACGGGATTTCTCAAGACCGGTACGCATAGTAATCGGTCCTAAAAACTTACCTTCGTAATTTTTAGGACGCCAGCTAGGCATCCCCGGACCTTGCGAAATCTCAATAGGTGCATCATTGAAAATTTGATTCGGTTTAATGCCGTTTTCAAGAGCTGCAAAATAAGCAAAAGTCTTACTTAGAGAACCGGGTTGACGAAGTGCTTGCGTTACTCTGTCGAATTTACTATTGGAAAAATCATAGCCACCGACGCTTGCAAGAACCTGTCCGGTATTTGGATTCATGACCATAATAGCCCCATTCACTTCCGGAATCTGACGCAAACTATACCTATCATCCTTTATAGGTTCTACGACTACTACATCGCCTTTTTTAAATAAGTTTTTAACTGATTTTAACTCACTTTTTGCCCATTTCATTTCAGAAATAGGAATTTTAGATTTCACACCGCTTTCTAGACCGATTTCGGCTTGTTTATCAGTAACATCTAAAACTACGGCAAGTTTATACTCTAAAAGCGATAAGGGTTTTGGTAATTTTTTTAATTCTTCTTGCCAATTATCTATAGAAATAGTAGCGATAGGCTTTCTGAAACCTCGTTTTCTATCAAACTCCCTAAGCCCTTTTCGGAGTGATTCTTCTGCCGCTTTTTGCATCTTTGCGTCCAAAGAAGTAATAATAGTAAGCCCGCCCGTGTAAAATTCTTCCTTACTACCGAGCATCTTAATTACTTCTTCTCGCACCTGCTTGGCATAATAATCGGCCGTAACCGTTTCGCTTTGATCTCTCTTTCTTAAAGTAATCGGCGTGTTTATTGCCTCTTTTGCTGCATCTTGCGTGATATAACCATCTTCAAGCATCCGCATTATCACGTAATCACGTCTAGCTTTTACTCTATCATAGTTTCTGTCGGGATTAAGATCGGAAGGAGCTTTAGGAAGTGCCGCAATAAAAGCCGACTCTGCAATATTAAGCTCTTCTACGGATTTGTTAAAATAATTTTGTGCGGCCATAGCAACACCATATGCACCACGCCCAAAAAATGTTTGATTAAGATATAGCTCTAAGATCTGATCCTTAGTAAATACTTGCGAGATCATGTAAGATAAAATCGCCTCCTTGATCTTACGCTGCAATGAAACTTCATTAGTTAATAAAAAGTTTTTAACTACCTGCTGCGTAATGGTAGAAGCTCCCTCTACCCGTCTATGATGAAGTACGTTGGATATATTTAAGAGTGCTGCTCTAACTATACCGAATAGATCAAGCCCCTGATGGCTATAGAAATTTTTATCCTCGGCAGCAATAAAACTTTCTTTTAATGAATTCGGTACGCTATTAATCGGTACAAATACACGACGCTCAAAAGCATATTCCTCCACTAACTTACCGTCACGGGAATAAATACGTGTTACCGATGGGGGGTAATAACTTGCAAGCTGCGAATAATCAGGCAACTCTCTGGAGTAGTAATATATTATATATGCGACTATTCCGCAGCCTATTAAAGCAAGCACGGCAAAAATCTTTAAACAAAAAATGAGAGATTTATACATTTATAGATAATATTTTTAAAAATTTAATGATTTTATCAATTTACTAATTTTTTTTGAATCATGTTTTGCCCCATTTTCTAAAAGTATTCGAACTACTTCTGTATGCCCCTTTCGTGCTGCTATCGATAATGGAGTTACTCCATAATTATCCGCTTTATTTACATCTGCTCCGTTCTCCAAAAGCTTTTGTGCTACTTCTACATGCCCCTCTCGGGATGCTGACCATAACGGGGTTACGCCATTATTATCCCCTTTATCTGGCTCTGCTTCGTTTTCTAAAAGTATCCGTACTACTTCTATATGCCCCTCTGCTGCTGCTATCCTTAAAGAGGTTACACCGTTATTATCGGCCTGATTTACATCTGCTTTATGTTTCTTTATAAATAATTCTACTGCCTTAGGGTTATTCTTATATGAAGAATCAGTTAATAATGTATAACCGAATATATCGCTATCTACTTTAGTTTTAGGAAGAATAATATCTGCATATTTTTTGAATGTAGAAAAATTTTGGTCTTCAGTTGCATTATTTAGATACATTAATATACCAAGTGCTAAAACTCTTGCCTCATCATCATTAATTTCAATTGACTTTTGAAAGCTATTTTTTAAATATCCTAATTTCTCAACTTTTTTAAATTCTTCATCAATTTCATTTTCCTTAATCTTTTCATGAAAGACAGTAGCTATAGTTTTTAAGTCATGATTATTAGTTTCAAGTTGTTCAATAAGATTTTCTAATATGCCCGGCTGTAAAATACGCATATTTTTTAAGTGTAGAGTACCCACAGAAGAATTAAAATTAAATGTTGTAGGTTGAAAAGCATACTTTATCTCTTCAACCCATCTAGTATAAGCATCTTTATCAGGATTTGCTAAATAGTGTTTTATTGATTTTTCGCAGCTATAAATATCTAACCATACTGTTGAAACATAGGAAGAGTTAATATGGGTAATTAAACTATTGTTTTCTCCTAAAATATGCGTTGCCTTATTGGCACTTCCGCCATAACAAGACCATAAATGCCATTCTATAGCCAATTCTTGTTTGCCTGAATTGCAAACCAAGAGATTTTTTACTTTCTTTAAAAAATCTTCTGTTTTCATGTCTAATATATAGTGCTGCTTTTCATCATCTCGATCACCGTGAGCATGAATATCAACACGTATATTATTTGCTAATTCAACTCCCTGGAGTTTTCTTTCAATTAATTTCAACCCTACATCGTTTCCATCACCAATACATAATACGCTGCTTAATGCGGTTAATTCGCTATCTATAGGCGTATCACAGCCGACAATTATAATTTCGTTTATTGGAGTCATATTAAATTATTTCACCGCTTAAACTATTACTTGCAGCTTTAGTAATTTTTACATCAATAATTTTACCAAGTAAATCTTTATTAGGATTTGTGATATATACAGATTGCATATAAGGTGTTTTTCCTATTATTTGATCATCAAATTTACCGTTGCGGTCAAACAATACTTTCATCGTAGAACCAATACAGCTTTCATTAAAAGCTAGTTGCTGAGCGGTAAGCTCTTTCTGCAAGATAGTTAACCTTTCAGATTTTATATTTTCAGGTACTTGGTCCGTCCTTGTTGCTCCAGGGGTACCAGGACGAGGACTATATTTAAATGAATAACATTGACCGTATTTTACTCGGCGTACTAAATCTAAAGTATCCTCGAAATCTTGATCGGTCTCTCCCGGGAATCCGACAATAAAATCGGAAGATAAAACGATATCGGGCCTTGCTTTTCTTAAGCGATCAATTATATCAAAGTAATAATCCCGATCATGCTTGCGGTTCATGGCTTTTAAGATGTTATTTGAACCTGACTGCACCGGAAGATGCAAAAACGGCATTAACTTAGGCTCAAGACCGTGCAGTTCTATTAAATCATCAGTCATATCTATTGGGTGAGAGGTGGTATAACGCAATCTCTCTAAATTTGGAATTTTTGCGAGTTCTCTTATTAGGTCAGCTAAACTATATATTTTATCATCAGGACCTTTACCGTGATAAGCATTAACATTCTGCCCAAGTAGCATAATTTCTTTAGCACCGCTGCTAACTACTTTTAACGCTTCTCTATAAACCTGATCCACGCTTCTTGAAAACTCTGCCCCTCTAGTATAAGGTACTACACAGAAAGTACAAAATTTATCGCACCCCTCTTGCACGGATATAAAGGCACTTGTTCCTTGCGGATATAGCTGCTCGGGTAGCTGATCGAATTTTGCCTCTTCGACAAAATCAAGATCGATCAAATGTTTTTCGTGTCTGACGACTTTGGATATTAATTCAGGTAAATTATAGTAAGATTGCGGACCTACGACGATATCGACATAAGGAGTTCTAGCAAAGATCTCTTCCCCTTCCGCTTGAGCAACGCAACCAGCTACTACTATTATCGCAGAGCTTAAACCTTGCTTTTTACGAGAATCTTGTAGTTTTTTTATACGCCCAAGTTCAGAGTAAGTTTTTTCGGCTGCTTTCTCCCTAATATGGCAAGTATTTAAGATAATAACATCGGCTTCCTCTATATTTTCCGTAGGCTCATAGCCAAAAGGATAAAGCAAATCTTGCATCTTAACGGAGTCATAGACATTCATCTGACACCCGTAGGTCTTAATATAAAGCTTTTTATTCATAAACCATTTATTATTCTAAAAAGGTCTATATTATAATATATTTAAACAACTTTATCAAATTTTAAATAATAATAGGAGCGGCACTCCTAACCAAAGATAGCCGTTGCCCGCATGGCTCTGAATGTCATTCCCGCAAAAGTCTGGCGTTGTTGCATGGCTCGGAAAACCCGCTCGATGTCATACCGTGGCTTAACCACGGTATCCAGAAATACAACTAAAAATATCAATAATTTTGATATTTTTAACTGGATCCCGTGAATAAATCACGGGATGACAGTAGGAAAAACGAGCCATGCAACAACGTCCAAAAGTCTTGTTATAGTTTACTTCCCAATACAAAAACTACTGAATATCTCGCCTAATATTTCCTCAACGTTAATGACTCCCGTAATAGCACCGATTGACCTCATAGCCATTCTGATATCTTCGGTTGCTAAAACTAAATCATTATCTAGGGTAAAATCATTTAAGTAAGTTAGAGCTTGTTTTAAGTGATAGCGATGACGCTCGTTTGTTATATGCGTAGTTTCGGTAAGACCTGCTATATTTTCGGCAATATTTTCGATATTCTTTAATATAGAAGATAATTCAACTTTATTCTTTATCGAAACTTTTAAGATTTTATGCTTTTCTTCTATAGGCAATATAATACTATCTTGAACTAAATCGATTTTATTAGCTATTATTATAGTATTCTCATCAATCAAATTCTCTATATCTTCCGTTAGAGCCGTATCTAATTTTGTAGCATCAAACATAATAATTTTGATATCGGCGTTTTTAGCCGAATCTATAGCCCTTTTTATTCCTTCTTGTTCGATAACGTCGCTACTTTCTCTTATACCGGCAGTATCTTGCAGGATAATCGGATAGCCGCCGATATCTAAATGCCCTTCTATTACGTCCCTAGTAGTACCTGCTATATTTGAGACAATCGCTATATCTCTTTGCATCAGAAAGTTAAGCAAACTAGACTTACCGACATTAGGCGGTCCTATAATTGCCAGCTTTAACCCGCTTCGCAGTAATTCGCCTTTTCTGTTATCGTTAAGATATTCGGATATTGTGCTTACGAGGTTTTTGTGAGTATTTGTCACGCTATTTAACACGCTATCCGGTATATCTTCATCGGGGAAGTCTATATATGCTTCAAGCAGCGATATAATCTGCAGTAACTGACTTCGCCAATTATTGTACAACATCTCAAGCTTACCGCTAGCTTGCCTTATTGCCTGCTTATGCTGCATGATAGTTTCGGCATTAATCAAATCGGCAATGCCCTCTGCTGCAGTTAAATCGAATTTATTGTTTAAAAAAGCTCTTCTAGTAAATTCCCCCGCTTCTGCCAAACGTATACTCGCTGAATTTGAAAAATTGGCTACGTCGTCTTTGTAAGACCTTGGATGCTCACGTACTATAGTACGCTCCGCTCCTCGGCTTACAGACTCCTTGCTCTTTTTCAAATTGAGCTTCGTATATATACTCTGTATATCCAGTACAGCATTTGTAAGCATTACCGAGATAGCTTTACTGCCATGCGTATGAATCTCTACCACATCTTCACCGGTAAAACTATTAGGTGCTTTAAAGTAAACGACCATAGCATTATCTATTAACTCGCCGCTAACGGGTGCGATGATTTTTTGATAATACATAAGCCGTGGCTTAAAACCGGATTTACCTGTTAATATTTCTAAAACCTCTAAGCTTTTAGCTCCTGAAATCCGAAAAACTGCTACCCCTGCTTTACCAAGCCCGGAGCTTTGTGCAAATATCGTTTCCATTTATTATCTATACTCCGAATAGTTATAATTGTACGAAGTTCAACTTGGAAAAGAGCAAGGAATCCACAAGGCGAGGATCGCAGCGTATACTTAATACGTGAGAACCGCAGCTCTTGTAGGATGACGTAGCCAATTTTTCAAGTTCAACGAGTACACTCTTGTTTATTAAATAATATATAATATAATAGCATATAATATTTATGCTAGAAAAAACCATGACTCCAAAAACATCTCTTTTAGATTCCGGTAGATTAAATTGTCAAATACCAAACTATAAAGCTAAAATCTCGGAACTAAGTAAGGAACACGGTTCGAATTCTTTATATACCGAGTTCGTGCAAAAATTCTTAAGCTATATACCTGTGGATTATGATTTTGAGAATAATGAAAAGCTATTTTATAATTTTGCGGATGAAGCTTATAACTTCTTTAAAGCTTGGAAAAAAGATACAAGAAAAATATCTATAACAAATGCAATTATAGAAAATGATCCTGCCGTAAATATTTTAATATTGCTTGATAATAAGCCGCATATCGTCGATTTTGCCCTATGTTTACTTAAAAACATGAATTTACAGACTAAATTTCTACTTCATCCGGTAATAAACTGCATAAGAAACGATAAAGGGGAGCTGCAAAAAATTGTAGAAAACTCTGATGAAAAATCTGAGTCGATCTTGCATTTGACAATTTTGGGAAATTTTGACGAGAAAGCTATCAAACTTTTAACCAATGCTATTAACAAAAGATTGGACGAACTTGAACAAAGCTATAATGCATTACCGAGTTTATTGACTAAGCTAGGGGATTTATCCAAAAATATCACCGGCAATAATTCAAATTCCGACGAAGCTAAAGAGTTTTTAAATTGGTTAAAAAACGATAATATAACTTTGCTCGGTTGTATTGATTTTGAAGTAGAGCATTTAAAAATAAGCAATAGTCTAGGTACAACAGAAATATGGCAAGAAGTAAAAGATGAGATTGAAGATCTTATAGAATGTTCTGCCGATCCTTTATATCAAAACCAATTAATAATACTCGGTAAAATCAATAGTGCCTCGCTTATTTGCGGGGATAATTTAATCGATTATATTTTAGTTAAAAAATTTGACTCTTCAGGCAAGTATATTTCCGGCACTATAATTTTCGGGATGTATAATTCTAATATATATTATCACTCGATAAGTAATATACCTATTCTTAGACAAAAATTTAATTTTGTAGTACAAAAAGCCGGATTTGCTCTATCGGGCTATAATGCGGATAAACTAAAAATTTTGATGGAGTCGTTACCGCGTGAGGCTTTAATACAAATAGATCAAGGCGATTTATATTGTATGTGCTTGCATATGCTATCAAGTATGATGAGTAAAAAATTAAAATTATTTATTCAATATGATTGGTCGAGTTCTTTTCTAAATATCATAATTTTCTTACCGAGAGAACGTCTTACTTCTGAAATACATAATATGATAGATTGCTACTTAGCCGAAAAGTTCGGCAGTAAAATTTTATCTAATTATATAACCGAAGTAGCGGGTAGTTTCTCATATCTTTTTGTAACGCTTGAAGCACAAGATAAGCATAAAATAAATTTCGAAGCAGAACAAATACAACAAGATTTAGATCGTATTTCTAGACGTTGGAGCGAGGATTTTTATCTTAAGCTTTCTAAAAAATTCGGTGAATATCAAGCAGGTATTAATTTAAAACTTTTTGATAACGTCTTCCCTATCGATTATAGGCAAAAATTTTCGCCTGATACGGCTTTAGTAGATATTGAATATCTTACCGAAGCGAGCCGTACCCAACAATGCATGTTTAATTTAATTCCCGTAAATGAAACCGAGTTTTACTTAAAAATATACAGTCCTGGGGTTAGTCTTGCTCTATCTAATATATTACCGCCGATAGAAAATTTAGGCTTTAGAGCGATTGACGAGCAAAGTTTTGCCATCAAAGAAGTAGGCGAAATTAAAGAAAGCTGGATATATAATTTTATCTTAACTTCTATCGTACCGGTAAAAGATAATGTTCCCGAATTAAAAATAAACGTAGAAGAAGCTCTAGACAGAATGAGCCTAGGCATGCTTGCCAATGATTCTTTAAGCAAGTTAATAGTACTTACCGGTTTTAATTGGAAACAGGTTAAACTGGTCAAAGCTTTAACAAGATACCTCCATCAAACGGGTTTTAGCTACGGCAAAGGTTATGTGCAGCTAACATTGCTTAAACATCCCGAATATACGAAGATGCTAGTTAACCTCTTTGATATAAAGTTTAATCCTGCACATAAAGATAATAATTTTGCAGATATTAAGGATAAGCTAAATAAATATTTATTAAATGTTGATGTTAGTAGTGAAGACAAGGTATTGCGTACTATGATTGGCATCATTGAAGCAGTAGTTAGAACAAATTATTATCAGCCTAATAAATATTACTTTTCATTTAAGTTCGATTCTTCTCGTGTCCCCCATTTACCTCAGCCGATTCCGTTCGCCGAAACATATGTTTATTCTAGAGGTTTCGAAGGGGTACATTTAAGAGGAGGAGCAGTATCACGTGGCGGAATTAGATGGTCGGATAGAGCCGAAGATTATAGATACGAAGTACTTGGGCTTATGAAAGCACAAATGACTAAAAATTCCGTTATTGTGCCGGTAGGTTCTAAAGGAGGATTCTATGTTCATTTCACTGATGAGGGGATGAGCCGTGATGAATATATGGAAAAGGTGGTAGAGTGTTATAAGAATTTCTTGAGAGGGTTACTTGATATTACCGATAATATAATTGACGGCAAGGTAGTCCATCCGAAAGACGTTATTATGTATGATAAGGACGATCCTTATTTAGTAGTTGCCGCCGATAAAGGTACGGCATCATTTTCGGACTATGCTAATAGTGTTTCCAAGGAATATAATTATTGGCTTGATGACGCTTTTGCTTCAGGCGGTTCTGCCGGTTATGACCATAAGAAAATGGCTATCACTTCGAAAGGAGCATGGATTTCGGTAACCAACCATTTCAAAACTTTAGGTATAGATGTTCAAAAAGATTCTATTACCGTTGTCGGGATAGGTGATATGTCAGGGGATGTATTCGGTAACGGTATGCTTAGATCCGAAGCAATCAAGTTAGTTGCCGCCTTTAACCATAAGCATATATTTATTGATCCAACTCCCGATCCTTTAACAAGTTTTAATGAGCGTTTACGTTTATTTAATTTAAAAGGTTCTAACTGGTCTGATTACGATCCGAAATTAATCTCGAAAGGCGGGGGAGTGTTTGAACGCAGTAGTAAATTAATAACTCTATCACCGGAAATTCAAAAACTACTTGATATAAATGATGATAGACTTATTCAGAAACTCGCTTATAGGGAGGAATTTGAAGGAGACACGGAACGCAGAACCGCAGCGTACAAAAACGTACGTGAGGATTCGAGTACCGGATCGACGTACAAATTACCCCTAGAAGTAGAATTTCCGAATAAGTCTATTGAATTGACACCCGAAGAGTTAATTAAGGCTATACTAAAAGCTGATGTTGATCTGCTATGGAACGGCGGAATCGGGACTTATATTAAAGCTCACACGGAAAATCATTTAGAGATCGGCGATAAAGCAAATGATAATTTAAGATGTAACGGCGAAGAAATTAGAGCAAAAGTTATTGCAGAAGGCGGAAATGTCGGCGTATCACAGCGAGGCAGAATTGAGTATGCTAAAAAAGGCGGGCGTATAAATACCGACTTTATCGATAATTCAGCCGGCGTTGATTGTTCCGATCATGAAGTAAATATTAAGGTTGCTTTAAGCGGTGCGGTAGCTTCCGGTAAAATTACTTTGGAAGAACGTAATAAGCTTTTAACGGAAATGACAAAACAAGTTGAAGAACTAGTTTTAGAGGATAATTATAAGCAAACCGAAGCAATAACGATTATGCAATTATCACCTACATTAACGGTTAGTATATTAAGTCAATTTATCGATATTTTAGAACAGGAAAAAATACTAGTACGTGAAAACGAATTTTTACCGACTTCGGAAGAATTAAATAGAAGAGCGATTAACAGTGAAGTATTGACTCGTCCGGAGCTTTGTTTGCTACTTTCTTATAGCAAGCGTTCAGCCTCTCATGAATTACTACACTCAACATTTTCTCACGATAAATATTTTGATTCATATCTAATAAATTATTTTCCGGAAATGATGCAAGAAAAATTTCGCAAGGAAGTTTTAGCCCATCCTCTTAAGCATGAAATTATTAAAACCGTCGTAATAAATAAGATAGTCAACCAGCTTAGCGGACCGCTTATTAGTATAATAAAGCGTGAAACCGGTGCTCCTCTTTGTGATATAATCAGGTCTTATACTATTATTTGTGAAATTTTTGACCTTGATAATATATGGGAAACGGTAAGCTTACTGCCTACTAATATTGATTACAATATTAAAATTGATATGTTTACGGAAATAACGAAGTTAATGCGTCGAGGTATTGTTTGGTTTATTAAGAATCTCAAGCATCCTATTAATATAAGTAAAACTATCGAAGAATTTAAAGAACCTGCTCAGAATTTAAGAAAAATAGTAAGCAATTTATTAGTAGGAGAAGCGAAAGTAAAATTTGAAGAAAAATTAAATTATTATACAAGTAACGGGATAGAAGAGCCGCTTGCTAGTAGTATACTTATCTTTGATAGTTTAATTTCAGTCTTTGACGTAATACATGTGACAAAACAAATTTCAGGTAATAATGAAGAAATAGCAAAAACGTATTTTGCTATCGGTGATATGTTTAGTCTTGATTGGTTACGTAAAACTTGCGATAAGCAATTAAACGACTCATATTGGCGTCGTTTAGGTCTACAATCGCTAAAAGATGACTTATATGACAAACAACGTAGATTATTAATAAAAATTATTAATAATTCTCAAACAACTATTGATTTAGCTTTGTGGATTGATAATAATAAAAATTTAGTTAGGAATTTCCTTGATTTTATTAAAGAAATTAAATCTCAAGAAATTATAGACTTAAATATAATTATTTTAGCAAATAAGAAATTTGAAATATTCTTACAAAAACTTGAGTAAATTATGTCATCCATGCTTAAGCAGGTTAGATTAGATCTAGGTAAAACTTTAAACCAGGTATCTAGTGATTTAAAAATTCGGAAAAAATATTTAATAGCGTTAGAAGAAGGAAATTTTGATGTTCTACCCGGTGAGGTATATGTAAAAGGCTACATGAAATTATATTTAGATTATCTCAATATAAAAGAACGTAACGCAACACGAATAGAAGAGCATACAAAGAGCGAAAATGAAAAACTGGTAAAAATCAACAAGAAAAAAGCTATAATGAATTATAGATATAAAAAGCGGTTAGTGCTTATATCTATTGTTATATTATTTATTTTTATTATAATTCATCCTTTTATAGAATCAGCTTAAAATAAAATGATTAACGAAATACTACAAAGATTAATGGTAGAAGTCGAGCATAGGCTCGAAAATTTATTAGCGATTCTAGCAAATAATAGGTATGAAATTGAAAGATTACATAATGAAAATCAAATATTAAAAGATAATTACATAAAAATGTTGGAACAAATTAATATTTATGTTAATGAACTTGAAGAAATAAAAAAATTACAAAAATAATATGTCAATTGTTACGGTAACATTAAATAATAAAAATTTTCAATTATATTGTAATAATGGCGAAGAAGAAATGATACTATCTCTCGCTGCTAAATTAGATAGTAAACTAGCTGAAATGAAACATATTAATCCTATCGCCTCTTTTGAGCTGCTACTGGTTATGGTAGCACTTAATACTCAAGCCGAAATAACCAATCTAACCGAAAAGCTTGAAAACAGCACTCTTCATAAAAATCATCAAGACGAAGAAAAATTTGCCGAAACATTAAGCACCATAGCAGGTTATCTAGAAAACCTTGCACGTAAGATGGGAAAGTGATATAATAGCCTTGGCTGCTTGGTTCGTGAGCTTAATATTAGCCTAGGACTACCACTATTCTTTAGGACATCGTCCCTGTCTAACACTCATTTAAGTTTAGATATATGAAGTCCACCTTGTACATAAAGGTCTTTGAAGGATTTTAAGCAACGGCTAAAGCGGTCAATACTACTTACTACTCTAATATTACTTGCAATATAACTTTAATAATGAAACAAACAAAATCTACCGACAAAATTCTTGGGGCTTTTTTAGGCACTATCATTGAATATTACGATTATAGTCTATACGGTTTTTCGGCAGCAATTATTGCTGAAAAATTTTTCTCACCAAACACCGATCAATTAACAAAATTAATAAATGTTTTTGCCGTTTATGCGGTAGCTTATATATCAAAACCTATCGGGGCTTATTTTTTCGGACGCATAGGTGATATATACGGTCGGAAAAAAGCGTTAAGCTTTACGATTATCGGTATTGTAATTCCTACTTTAATAATAGGATTACTGCCTGATTATTCTACGCTTGGAGCGTGGAGTACGATCATATTAGTATTATGCCGCTTTATGCAAGGCATATTTATTGCAGGCGAATATGACGGAGCAGCAATTTATGTTATCGAACATTTAGGTGAAAAATATCAGTTTACCGCTTCGGCAATAACAAGATGTACCGGCGTTATAGGTTTATTATCCGGTATCGGTATAACTAATTTCTTCAACGCTCATATTTTTCCGGATTGGAGTTGGCGTATTCCGTTTTTACTAAGCTTACCTTTTGGATTAATCACTTTATATTATCGTCAAAAATTTGACGAAACACCGGAATTTAAAGAAGCAAATAATACTCAAATTCCTGATGAAAAATTTACTTTATTAATTAAAAAACAATGGAAAAATATTCTACCTTTTATCTTTTTGGCAGGAGGTTTCGGAGCTACCTATCAAATTGCAATCATTTTTATGAAGCAATATCTACCGCTTGTGCTACCTGCAGTCAGCGGTATAATGAGTTCGTTTTCCGTATTAATAGTTCTGTGTTTTGCAGTTTTTATGCCAATTGCTGGTTTTGTATCCGATCGCATAGGAGTTAGTATTGTATTAAAAACTGCCCTTATCTCAACTATTATTGCAAGCATATTTTTTGTAATTGCAATAATATATCAAATGACTAATTTAGGACTCTTTGCCAGTCTAATGCTTGCAGCTTCAATTGCTCCTTTTAATGCACTTGCACATAGTGTAGTTATTAGGTCTTTTGCCGTAAAGGAGCGTTACCGCGTTATAAGCTTTGGGCATACCGTAGGTTCAATGCTAATGTCCGGCACGGCAAGTTACGTATGTTTGCTGGTAATAAAATCATTTAATTTTAATATCTTTCCGGTTTTATATCTTTGCATCTTCACCATACTTGCTTATTGTATGACACTAATATTTAACCATAATAAATATACTCGCTGAATTTGAAAAATTGGCTACGTCGTTTTTGTAAGACCTCGAATGCTCACGTACTATAGTACGCTCCGCTCCTCGGCTTACAAACTCCTTGCTCTTTTCCAAATTGAGCTTCGTCTATCAACTATTCATTTTACTTCGGAGTATATAGTACGTTTGCCCTCGCTCCTTGTATGTAAATTTAACTGAATTGACTATAAAGAATGGTTTAAAGATAAAAATTATTTCTCATTTTCTTAAACTATAAGTATACTTACTAATATACTTAGAAAGGATATCTATATGACTAGCGAAAACAATAATTCAGAGTTTGCCGAATTAAAAATTAGAGGCAAAATCTATAAATTACCAATACTAAAAGCAAGTATCGGTGAGGACGTAATCGATATAAGTAAATTATCCGTAGAAGCCGATTGCTTTACTTATGATCCGGGCTTTATGTCTACCGCTTCTTGTAGATCGACCATAACTTACATAGACGGTGATCAAGGAATCTTAAGGCACCGTGGGTACGATATAAAAGATTTAGCAGAAAAGAGCTATTTTCTAGAAGTAGCATATTTGTTAATTTACGGGGAATTACCAAATAACGGGCAATATAATAATTTTACCAAGAAAGTTGCTACTCATTCTTTAGTTAATGAAAGATTGCATTATTTATTTCAAACATTTTGTAGCTCTTCTCACCCTATGGCTATTATGCTTGCCGCCGTTGGGTCTCTTTCAGCGTTTTATCCGGACTTGCTAAACTTTAAAAACGCCGATTACGAGCTTACTGCTATTAGAATGATTGCGAAAATCCCGACTATTGCAGCAATGTCTTATAAATACTCGATCGGTCAGCCTTTTATATATCCCGATAATTCATTAGATTTTACCGAAAATTTCCTACATATGATGTTTGCTACTCCTTGTGAGAAATATAAAGTAAATCCGGTAATAAAGAACGCCATTAATAAGATATTTATTTTGCATGCCGACCACGAGCAAAACGCCTCCACTTCAACGGTTAGAATTGCCGGCTCATCCGGAGCTAATCCTTTTGCTTGCGTTAGTACCGGTATTGCGTCACTTTGGGGACCTGCTCACGGTGGAGCTAACGAGGCAGTAATAAACATGCTGAAAGAGATAGGCGACGCTAAAAACATTCCTAAATATATTGCAAGAGCTAAAGATAAAGATGATCCTTTTAGGTTAATGGGTTTCGGTCACCGTGTGTATAAAAACTACGACCCTCGTGCGGCAGTACTTAAGGAAACTTGCAAAGAAGTATTGAAAGAACTCGGGCAGCTAGAAAATAATCCTTTACTACAAATAGCGATAGATCTTGAAACTATTGCTCTTAAGGATGAATATTTTATTGAACGAAAATTATATCCGAACGTGGATTTTTATTCCGGAATCATTTACCAAGCTATGGGTATACCGTCACAAATGTTTACGGTGCTGTTTGCGATAGCTAGAACCGTTGGCTGGATGGCACAGTGGAAAGAGATGCACGAAGACCCTGAGCAGAAAATCAGCCGACCAAGGCAGCTTTACTTAGGTCACGTCCATAGAGAATATAAGACTATTAAAGAGAGATAAAGTTTGGTATAATGGTTTTTTTCTTGTCATACCGTGGCTTGGCGTGGTACGGACCACTGTCATTCCTGCGAAAGCAGGAATCCAGAAAAAAAAGCATAAATACAGCAAATGTTTAAAATTAAAAGCTCGATTTATCTCGCTTTACACTGGATTCCCGCCTATGCGGGAATGACATCCAAAGCCACGCAACAACACCGGACAAATCACGGTATGACAAAGTCTGTTAAATTATTTTATGGATCCCGTGGCGATGCCACGGTATGACAAAGTCTTATGAATTTTATTGATGAAGTTAAGATATATATAAAAGGCGGGAACGGCGGCAATGGCTGCGTTAGTTTCCATCGTGAAAAATTTATCGACCGAGGCGGACCGGACGGCGGGGACGGAGGGCGAGGCGGAAGCGTAATTTTCAGAAGCAGCCACCACCTAAATACACTGGTAAATTATAGATATAAGCAGAATTTTAGTGCCGAAAACGGTGAAAACGGTAAAGGCTCAAATAAAAGCGGCAAATCAGGCAAATCGCTAACCCTTGACGTACCTATCGGAACACAAATTTTTTCGGAAGACGGTAATATATTACTGCATGATTTTACGGGAGACGACCAAACTTTCGAAATAATTAAAGGCGGTAGCGGCGGTCTTGGTAATAGTCACTTTAAAACATCGGTAAATCAGGCTCCAAGAAAACGCACGGAAGGCGAAATTGCCGAAGAAATGTGGATTCATCTAAGCCTCAAACTACTTTCCGACGTTGGACTTGTGGGGCTACCTAATGCCGGTAAATCTACCTTTTTATCGATTGCAACGGCAGCAAAGCCTAAGATTGCCGACTATCCGTTTACTACGTTAGTACCGAATCTCGGCGTAGTATATGTCGATGATGAAGAGTTTGTTTTAGCTGATATCCCGGGTTTGATCGAGGGAGCACATCAAGGACACGGGCTTGGCGATAAATTCTTAAAACATATCGAAAGATGCGGCGTATTAATCCATCTTATAGACGGTAGTAGTGACGATGTTACGGCTGATTATAGTATAGTACGCACGGAACTTGAATCTTACTCCGATTATCTCAAAAACAAAACCCAAATTATTTGTCTTAATAAAATCGATATTCTAACCGAAGAAGAAATTGAAGAGAAAGTAAGCCGATTGAAGAAGATTACCGATAAAGAAATTTTCCCTATCTCCACCTATACTAACCTAGGCGTTAGTAAAATACTCAAACTAGCCCTTAAGACTATTAAGGATGATTGATAATACTCGCTGAATTTGAAAAATTGGCTGCGTCGTCTTTGTAAGTCCTCGGATGCTCACGTACTATAGTACGCTCCGCTCCTCGGCTCACAAACTCCTTGCTCTTTTCCAAATTGAGCTTCGTCTACCAACTCTTCATTTATTAGCATTATATCGCAAAAGCGTTATCATTTGTACCCGTCATTGCGAGCGACCATAGGGAGCGTGGCAATCTCATAAAGTAGGACTCCTGAGATTGCTTTGTCAAAACTTACAGTTTTTCCTCGCAATGACGAAAAACTAATCTACCTCTCAACTTCTTGTTGTAAATTTACTTATTCATGAAATTTTTTTAAGTATTGTTAATATTTATTTATTCAACTTATGGATCAAAAGTGTTTTGATTTACGGTAAGATAAATATTATAGGTAAAATTTTATGTTGAATGCTTTAACAAAAGCTGCAAGTAGTTACTTTAATAGTCCTGAAACGGATCGTAAAAATCAAGAGAATGAAAATCAAGAACCGACACAACAACAACCAGCAAAAAATATAGATGAATATTTAACTAGGTATTTTAATCAACGCTTCACAAAGCTTGAAAAGCCTAATCTAGCTCCTGAAGAAAAGCAGAATATTTTATCAGAATTAAGTAATATACATTTGTATAAAATTATACCGGGAAATTTCTTTGCTTCCGAAAAATCAACAACAGATACTATTGAATGGCTTTCTAATAATATCAAATCTCAGCTTGATCAAACTTTAAAAAAGACCAAGCCAAATAGTGACCTTAAAAAATTTCTTTCTATATCAATTTTAAAACTTAGTAATTTTACTTTCACTGATCAGAATGTACAAAAATTGGCTAATCTTTTAAGGAATAACGAAACCATAAAGGAAGTGTATTTAGATAATTGTGAAATAGATGATAGAAAAATAAAAATTTTAGTCGATATATTTAGAGATAATAAAACAATAACTAAAATATCTCTTTTAGATAATAAGATAACTAAAATCGGAATACAATATTTACTAAAGGTAAAAGAATATAATACGAAATTAACAGAATTAAAATTAGGTGAAAAAGATTATAGTGGTCTAGGGCTTAGATCAGATCCAAAAAATGAGATAAATATTTTAGATAATAACTCTATCTCAGCATATTCCAATAAAATATCAATAAAAAGCGTAACGTCTGAAATCACTAATATAAATTTACAACCACAAAATCAAATACAATATTCTCAAGCTAACGAAATTTTAAATTTAATAATCAAAAATCATAACGAAATCACCGGTAGGGGAGACATAAAAAAAATGTTAGTACTACTTGGGTTGATCTCAGAGGGCAAGAGTACTCTTGCTTGCTTTTTAAGCGGACAAAATCTAGAACAGGCAGAAGGTCGTACTTTGCAAGCAATATCTCCGGAGTATAATGCAAAAATAGGGCAAGAAGTAAGATATAGAACAGTTAATAATTTTTTATCTACGGAGCAAGATCTAATTATTATGGAAGCCCCGGGAATATCTAATAAGTCGGTAAATATTATTCAACGAATCTCTGACTCATATGCTTATTGGCAAATGTTTAAACTAGCCGAGGAAGTTAGAATTGGAGTAGTTGTTCGGGATAACAGTAGACAAAGTGATATTAACGATATAATTGCACCATTAGCTAATCTTTTTAAAAACGCATCTAATGATTTAACGCCCAAAATTCGAGGCGAGTTACAAGATGCTTTATTTTATATATCTTCCGTAGCGGAATATAAAACTGAAGAAGAAAGAAAAGAAAAAATTGATGAAGTAAGAATGCAATTAAATAACCTATATAATAAAATAATGACAGAACCAAATACTTCATCAAATACACAAGCGGCACAAATAGCATCACCGGAAGAGAAAAAGTTTATAATTGAACAACTAAAGAAATCGATAAATCTATTTAGAAAACCTAGCAGTGATACAAAATCTTTTTTAGAAATGCTTAATGATAAAGATTTTTTTGTTGTTTTGCATGCTATCGTATTATTAAGTAATACAATAGAATATAATCAAATAGAAAAAGAACGGGAAAATATCTTTTCTTATATCGAGACTATTTTACAGAGTAAAATCGAAGAAGAAAAAAATGCTAATATTGCTCTAATAGAGCAGCAGAAGAATAATATCTTAGATATACTTAAGGGTAAAATTCCTCCTAATTCCGATTTTGATTTTAACCATTCTGTAGTTCAGGCAAATAAAAATTTCATAATTGTTCACTTAAAATCACAGCTACAAAATATACTGACGGAAAAAAACCTTGAACCGAATGTTAGCAAATATATAGAAAAAATGATAAATCTATGTACGAGACATTTTTCAGATACCCTTAATATTAAGGATCTAAGTCAAGGTAAGTGGGCTAAGGTAAAAGAAGAATATAAAAAACCTTACGTGGCTGAAGATACATTAACTTTAGCACAGAATTTGAATACTCTAATAGATCAAAATCTTGAAACTTTAGGAAAAATTATTATAAATTTTTTCAAAACCAATAAACATTTTATAACTACCCCTTTTGATCCGCTTGATTTAGGTCGTGAATTATATTCAAAGATGTTTCAAACCTATTATAATGTAGTAGAAGATTATATTCCTGCAAAGATATTATATAAATCATCGGTAACGGAACCTGAAAAAAAATGCTTCTCTGTTTTAAAACAAATAGAAGAATTAACGGTAGCCTATAATGATCATAAAGATTTACCTTTTAATACAATTCAGAAATTTTTAGAAATTATAAGAAATTTTTATGGTACTACATACGAAGATCAAGCTGAATTTCATCAATTACTAAAAGCAGATCAAGCTGAATTTCGTGAATTATTAGGAAATTATATATATTTCTTAAATCTGCATAAGGAAGCTTCCTCATTTTGCCAAACCCTACATTATCTAGTAGCGTCATCATCGCCTCTTAACTCTGTAATGCTCGAAGCAAAAAAAACCTTAATAGATCAAAATCTACTCGATAAAGCTATATTAAATATAAAGTTAATACCATATAAAGATAGCGGTGATATGGAAGTTAATGAGAGCAAAATCGGTTATTATAAAGAAGCAATTGATTGGCTTCAAAAATTCACGGGAAAGGATAATAACTCTGTTTTAACCGTAAATGAAATGAAAGCTAATGCTCATTATTATTTAGGAATGATATATGATAGTAACGGTTGCCTTGCCGGCGATATGCCAAGATCCCATTGGCTTCTAGCAATCGAGAAATATATAGAAGCTTTAAAAATTGAAGCTCGAGAAATTACGGTTACAAAAAATAAGGATGAATATATTATTAATAAATACTGTAATTTTAACTATTGGGATAAAGTAGTTAATTTTGGTAGTATTGCCGTAAAGGTGGGCGACTTACTATTAAAACTAGGTCAGTTCTATAGTGGGCGAAATGAAGACATAAAGGCAATTAAATTAATTATGGAAGCTATAAAATATTTTAAGATAGGCGTAAAAATAAGTTCTATCATAGAATGCGAAAGTAAACTTACAGAACTCTCATATAGACAATCAAGTGACGTAAAAGATAAAGTAAATACTGATTTACACAAAATTTTAGGCGAATATTTATTAAAAATGGATTTTCCGACTCTAGCAGCCTTCAATTTTCTTAATGCTTCAGGTACTGCTATTTCTCTAGATAATAAGAAAGATTTACTAGGGAATGCTATAAAAGCAATACAGACGAATATGGAAGATAATGCTGCTTTTTTAATTTCTATGTATACAAGCGGTAAATTAGAAGATCTTAGTATGTTTAAAAATAAAGACCTAGGAATAGCATATTTGATAGAGAGTTTAAAAAAGATTAATGAAATTGCTAACTCTGGTAATGATCTGCAATATGAAGATTCGTATGAAATGAATCCACCGGGATCAAACCAACGAGAACAAACAAAAAATCAGCAAGAATTACAAAATAATGAGCAAAATCATGCAAATGCCTTGGGTCTAGGATTCCACGTGATGGATAATGATCATCAAGAAGTGCCTAATATAGGGGAGGGTTTCGATCCCGATAACTATACTCTGTGAACAACATTTACATTATATCGAAAAAGAATTGCCGCAGCCGCATTTTGCTTTAGCCGCAGGATTGCTAACATTGAAATATGAGCTGCCCAATTCTTCGATAAAATCTAAAGTACAATCCAGCATAAATTTTTGAGAAGTAGGATCGATAATTATAGTAGCATTATGTTTAGTTACGACATAATCATCCTGCTCTATAGTATCCTTTAAAACTAGCTCGTAATTATACATTAGCCCTGAGCAACCGCCGCTATCAACCGATACACGTAGCACTGAATTCTTATCCTTTTCTTGCTCTACAAGCTCGTAAACTCGCTTAAAAGCTCTATCGGTAATTGTAATCGACACTAAAATAACCTTGTAAAAATCTCACAAATTATATAATATATCTGTTATTTTTGCAATATGGCGTGTTGTGTGGACTCTGTCATCCCGTGGCTTAATAGGTCTTGTTGCATAGCTCAAAAAACCTGCTCAATGTCATTCCCGCGTAGGCGGGAATCCAGTAAAGCATATAAAAATTTGTTTTTATATGCTTATTTTATCAAGTATGTAATTTTATAGCAGTATTTAAAGTTATTTTTCTGGATCCCCGCCTACGCGGGAATGACATTGAGCAGGTTTTTTGAGCTATGCAACAAGACCTATTAAGCCACGGGATGACAGAGTCCACACAACACGCCCTTCAAATAAGAGGACAACAATGCTAGCTTCATATGCCTCCAATCCGCTGAAAAGTAGAGGTAGATTATACAGAGAAATCCCGACCTCTTACAGAAATGAATTTGAGCGTGATCGTGACCGTATTATTCATACTAATGCGTTTAGACGTTTACAATATAAAACGCAAGTATTTATTAATCACGAAGGGGATCATTATAGAAATAGGCTAACTCATTCTTTAGAAGTCTCGACAGTCGCTCGTTCAGTTGCTAATACTTTAAATTTATCCAGCGATCTAGCCGAAACGATAGCACTTGCCCATGATCTTGGCCATACACCTTTTGGTCATGCGGGGGAGCGGGCTTTAAATGAATCTATGAAAGAATATAACGGCTTTTCGCATAACGCTCAATCCTTGAAGATATTAACTTTACTTGAAAAACGATATGCCGCTTATCAAGGCGTAAATCTCACTTGGGAAGTTTTGGAAGGGATAGTAAAACATAACGGTCCTTTAACCGGTCAAATCAACGAATATATAGCAGAATATAATAAACAGAATGATTTAGAGCTTACGACTTATGCCTCGGCAGAGGCTCAAATAGCAGCTCTTGCGGATGATATCAGCTATATCTCTCATGATTTAGAAGATAGTATCGGTGCTAAAATCATAGATTTTAATAACCTTGCCGAGATTAAATATATTGACCAGCATGTTTTTGAGCTTAAATCGAAATTTAAAAACATCAATTCTTCTTGTCTAATTTATGAAGTAGTACGAAAGCTAATGCATGAGCTAATTACCGATTTATTATGGCAAACGAAAGAAAATTTAAATAAAGAAAAAATCACTCATATAGATGAGATACGCAATTTAAATTACCAAATAGTCGATTTCACCGAAAAAACTAACGAGCGTATTAGAGAGATCAAAAAATTCTTAAATGAACGAGTTTATAAAAGTAATAGGATTACGGCAATCAGCCTTAAATGTACCAAGATCGTCCAAGGCTTATTTAAAGTATACATAGACGACATTAACTTACTACCCGTTAATTGGAAAATGCAAATAGAATCTAACAATCCAAGTAATAAAGCCAGAGTTATTGCCGATTATATAGCCGGTATGACTGACCGTTTTGCTATTCAAGAATATAATCAGCTATGCTCACTAAATTTTAACAATATCTAAATCATGAATATATTTAACCAATTAAAACGAGATATAGTTACCGTTAGCACGCAATTATATAACAACCCTGAAATAGCAGCTACTACTAATATTGAAATACCTAAGGATAGCTTTAACGGCGATTTATCAAGTAATATCGCTATGATTATTGCTGCTAAGGAAAATATTCCTCCCCGCGCGGTAGCTTTAAAATTTAAAGAATATCTCATAAAATTACCTTATATTGCAGCTATTGAGATAGCAGGTCCGGGTTTTATCAACTTCACCATAAAAGCCGATAGCTGGCATGAATCTATTAAGGATATTCTAGAAAACGAACAGAAAATTTTTGAAGTTGATATCGATAAAAACAAAAATATCAATCTTGAATATGTTTCGGCAAACCCTACCGGTCCTATGCATATAGGTCATGCAAGAGGGGCAGTATACGGCGATGTGCTGGCTCGAATCTTAACAAAAGTAGGATATAAAGTTACGAAAGAATATTACGTTAATGATGCAGGTTCACAAATTAATGATTTGGTAGATACCGTAATACTGCGTTACAAAGAAGCTTTAGGCGAGAAAATCACTATACCTAAGGGTTTATATCCCGGAGAATATTTAATTCCTCTAGGGCAAACCTTAGCTCAAGAGTACGGCAATAAATTATTAAGCATGAATGAAGCAGAAAGGTTTAAGCTAATTAAAAGCTTTGCGGTACAGAAAATGCTTGAATTAAATAAAGAAGATTTAAAAGATTTGGGTATTAAGCACGATATATTCTTTTCCGAGCAGCAATTACATGATAACGGCGAAATAGATAAAACCGTAAAACTACTTACCGATATGGGATTAATTTACGAAGGTGTATTACCTGCACCTAAAGGTAAAGTTCACGAAGAGTGGGAAAACAGACCACAAAAATTGTTTAAATCTAGTAATTATGGCGATAGTCAAGATCGCTCTATAGAAAAAGCCGACGGAACTTGGTCTTATTTTGCTTCCGATCTTGCATATGCCAAAGATAAAATAGATAGAGGAGCAAACCACTTAATTTACGTGCTTGGTGCCGATCATAGCGGCTATGTGAAAAGAATCGAAGCAATCGTTAAAGCTCTCGGTAAAGATCAGGTTAAGGTAGACGTTAAAATTTGCCAATTGGTAAATTTCGTTGAAAACGGCGTACCCGTTAAAATGTCAAAACGTCTCGGTAATTTTGCCAGCGTTCGGGATGTGAGCAACGAAGTCGGTAAAGACATTATAAGATTTATGATGCTAACGAGACAAAACGACAAACCTCTTGATTTTGATTTAGCAAAAGTAAAAGAACAATCTAAAGAAAACCCTATATTTTATGTACAATATGCACATGTTAGAACGTTATCGATATTATCGAAAGCTATGGAAACGATGCCGGAATCTTATAATAGCTTTGAAGCTGGCGAGTATGATTTATCGTTATTATCAACGGAAAAAGAAATTGAAATAATCAAAATTTTAGCATCTTGGACAAAAATTTTAGAAGCATCTGCAAAATATTTTGAACCGCACCGAATGGCATTTTACTTAATTAATCTAGCCTCGGAGTTTCATGCTCTATGGAATTTCGGTAAAGAAAACAACGATTATAGATTTGTAATTGAAGATAATAAAGAATTAACCACGGCACGCCTTGCCCTTGCCAAAGCTATACAAAAAATTATAGCTTTAGGTCTTGAGGTTATAGGTGTAGAGCCGATGACAAAAATGTAGTGTATACTCGCTGAATTTGAAAAATTGGCTACGTCGTCTTTGTAAGTCCTCGGATGCTCACGTATTAAGTATACGCTCCGCTCCTCGGCTTACAGACTCCTTGCTCTTTTCCAAATTGAGCTTCGTATACCAACTCTTCATTTTACTTCGGAGTATACCAATTTTTCATTTATATATGATCAACAATATTTTTATTAAAATCTGTTTAGTGCTATTGATATTTATTTCCGGCGGTTATTTTGCTTATCAATATTATCAAAATAGCAAACCGGTAATTACTATCTATGCGGACGAGCTACCTGCGAGAATAAAGCCTATTGAAGCAGAGAAGAGCTTAGTATCTACCGTACACAGTACTATATATGAAAGCCTTATTTCCAAAGATACTAATATTAAAGCCGCTAAACTTCTGCCCGAACCTGAAAAACCTATTAATATAATTTCACGTAATCAGACGGAAGAGCCTACGGATGAAATATCGCATTTAATTTCTTTACTTGAAACGGATGATAATGACAACGTGCCTTACAAACAAGCAGAGGATAAGAAATTTGAGACAGATTTGAATATAATAAAGCTTAATAAAGAAACTAAAAACGGTAATCTTAAAGCAACACACAGCTCGGATAGCTATAAAATACAGCTCGGTTCGGTGAAATCTGAAACAGAAGCCATAGAAGAGGGTGAACGAATAAAAAAGAAATTTCCCAAAATTCTTAAAAATGCCGTTATCACGACTAAAAAAGTAAAATATGCCGACGGAAAATTTTTCTATTTAATATTAGCAGGTAACTATGATAGTATTAGTCAGGCAAAAGCAGTTTGTAAAAAACTATCTTATCAAAAACAAAGCTGTATACTAAAATAATTCTTGCCGCTTATGGCAAAAATCCTTACTGACTTTTATACGAAAAAATATAAGTTTTTTATAATTTAATTTTCAGTGCAAAAATTATGTTAGGTTACGAAAAAGAACAAAGAAGTTTGAGCGGCGAACAAAAAAAAGCTATAGGTATACTGTCTACCGGTACTTTTTTAGAATATTTTGATCTTATGCTATATGTTCATATGGCAGTATTACTCAATAAATTGTTTTTTCCCCCGACAGACCCTTTTACTTCTTCACTTTTTACGGCATTAGCTTTTTGCTCTACTTATATTCTTAGACCTCTTGGTGCTTTAATTTTTGGTTGGATTGGAGATACTATCGGACGAAGAACTACAGTTATAATAACTACTTTTTTAATGTCCATATGCTGTATAATTATGGCAAATCTTCCGACTTATGAAGAGAAAGGGCTTGCCGTCTCGGTAATTATAACCTTATGCCGTGCTATTCAAGGTATTTTATCAATGGGAGAAGTAGTAGGGGCAGAGATTTACTTAACCGAAATGATATCTCCGCCGATTAGATATGTAGCCGTTGCAGTAGTATCGATATTTGCAACATTAGGAGGAACTGCGGCACTTGGGGTTGCATCATTAGTAACTTCTCAAGGTTTTAGTTGGCGTACCGTTTTTTGGATAGGGGCAGCAATAGCACTTGTAGGTACAACAGCCAGAAAAAGCCTACGAGAAACCCCGGAGTTTGCAGATGCTAAACGTCAATTGAAAAAATCTTTAGAAGTTACAAATCAAGATTTATCTATTATAAAAAATAATCCTGTAATAAAAACTAGACTTTTAAATAAAAATTTTCTAGCCTATTTCTTAATAGAATGTTGTTGGCCGGTAATGTTTTACTTTATATATGTTTATTGCGGTGAAGTACTAGAACGTGTTTTTAATTACACCCCTACACAGGTTATTAATCATAATTTCTTTATTTCATTAGTAAATTTATGCGGCTTTATAATATTAACCTTTTTAAGCTATTGGATTTATCCGTTAAAAATCTTAAAAGTAAAATTCTGGGCATTTATAATCTGTACGGTAACTATTCCGTATTGTCTAAGTATTATGACAAGCCCTACCCAATTGTTTATCCTACAGAGTATAGTTATTTTATTTGTTTCGGATAGTATGCCTGCGGCCCCAATTTTTTATAAACATTTCCCGATTTTTAAACGTTTTACTTCAGCTACTCTTACATATGCTTTATCAAGAGCTATAATGTATGTAGTGGTATCGTTTGGTCTTGTTTACTTAACTAAGTTTTTTAATTATTGGGGACTATTTATTATTTTTGCTTTAGTAGCAACCGGTTTTGCAATTGGTTTATCTCATTTTGAAAAGGTAGAAAAAGAAGCTGGGAATTATCCTCTATAAACAAATTTCTTGTTTATATGCACTTAAACTTTCTTTTATTACTTTTTTAGCATTTAGCTCCGAGTATTTGTAAGTTATGTATGCGATCAAATAATTTTATAAGTGCCGTATCATACTTCTTCGGCACTAATGATTGACACACTGCAAAAAAAATTTAATAGTAGGGAGGCAAGCTACTCGCCTCCGTCCTTATTTAATTAATCGTTCCTACATCATACCCTATGCTTAGCAAGCCGGCTAAAACAAGCTCCTCATCATTATTATTAATTGCTTCGTGGATTAAATCAGAGCTTAATTTATTCTCTACGGCAGCTTGTAGCAATTTCTGATTATTCAAAAGCGGCTTATCGTAAATTATTTCTGTTACTTTATTTACGGTAACATCATGGTTTGGCTTACTTTGTTGCTCTATTAGCTCAATTAAATCCTCTTCTATGATTCCAAGCCTTGCCTTAGTAATTTTACCGCTTGCAAGCACTTTTACACTTTCGGTTATTGTTTCTATATCAGTTTTATTAGCTAAAATTTGTACTTTATTTACTATCTCTTTTATGCTGTTTTGCATTATATCTTTCTCATTTTTATTTATAGCTTGGTTATTTTCTACTTTGGCACTAAGTTCTTCTACTACTTTTTGAAATAATGCTAATTTTTCCGTACGTATACTTTCTTCTAATTTAACTTGCTGTTCTATTATTTCAATTAAATCCTCTTCCATAGCGGCAATTCTTGCGTTAGTAATTTTGCCTTTTACAAGCTCTTCCATACTTTTGGTTATTGTTTCTATATCGTCTTTATTTACAAAAGCCTTTACCGTTTTTGCTATTTCATTTAGCTTATTTTGTAATATTGACCTATCTTTTTCATTAATAGTTGTATTGCTCTCTAATTTAGCAGTCGTCTCTTCTACAATTTTTTGAAATATAGCTAATTTATCTTTAAGACTTTCTTGAGTTGAATCTTTTACCTCTGCCGGCTTCTCATTTATTATTAAAGCTTCTTGTTTTAATTTCAGGTTCTGCTGCTGTTCTTCATATTTCTGTTCTGCTTTTGCTTTATTTTCTTCATATAATTTATTTTCCTTATGTAAAGATTCTTTCGTAATTTTTATTGCTGCTTTATATTTTTCTATTGCTTCACTGTATTTTTCTTGATGACATAAATCATTACCTACTGCATTTTGATTTTCTGCTTTTTGTTCAGCTATAGTTTTATTTTTTGCAGATATTCGTCAATTGTTTTTAATGTTGCATCGTCTATTTTGTTACCTACAAGACCAAGATTTGTAAGAGTAGAGTTAACTTTAAGAGCGTCAGCAATTAAGTTCGCTCCTTCATCACCTATTTGGTTACGAGAAAGATCAAGATTTATAAGAGCAGAGTTAACTTTAAGAGCGTCAGCAATTAAGTTCGCCCCTTCATCCCCTATTTGGTTATACCAAAGATCAAGATTTGTAAGAATAGAGTTGGATTTAAGAGCGTCAGCAATTAAGTTCGCTCCTTCAACTCCTATTAGGTTACAAGAAAGATAAAGATTTGTAAGAGTAGAGTTAGCTTTAAGAGCGTCAGCAATTAAGTTCGCACCTTCATTCCCTATTTTATTATATCCAAGATAAAGAGTTGTAAGAGAATAGTTAGATTTAAGAGCGTCAGCAATTAATTTTGCCCCTTCATCACCTATTTGGTTAAGTCCAAGATCAAGATTTATAAGAGTAGAGTTAACTTTAAGAGCGTCAGCAATTAAGTTCGCACCTTCAAATCCTATTTGGTTACGAGAAAGATCAAGATTTATAAGAGTAGAGTTAACTTTAAGAGAATCAGCAATTAATTTTGCCTCTTCAACTCCTATTAGGTTACTAGAAAGATCAAGATTTGTAAGAGTAGAGTTAACTTTAAGAGCGTCAGCAATTAATTTTGCTCCTTCATCCCCTATTAGGTTACTAGAAAGATCAAGATTTGTAAGAGTAGAGTTAACTTTAAGAAAGTCGGCAATTAATTTTGCCTCTTCAGCACCTATTTGGTTAGCATAAAACTTAAGATCTGTACCACCGTTTCTTAAACTATCAGCTTGCCACGTTAATTCTATTTTTTCTAGAAATTCTATTAATTCTTTCATATACTTATCCTTATTAAATTCTATAATTGTTAATATTTTATTAAAAACGAGTTATAGACAGAATCATAATAAAGAGTTTTAAGAATGCAATGGAAATTTAAATAGAAGTGTGAATAAATGAATGGAAATTATTTAAGGAATTTATGAATATATAGAGGATTAGTAGCATAAAAATTTAAAGGATGGAACTATCATCGTTTACCCAAAAGCACTATCACCGCTTAACACGCTAATGTCATCAGGTATATTTTGTTGTTCTATTAAATCGTCAAGCTTTTCATCTATAGCCATAAATTTTGATTTCATAGGCTTATTAACTAAAAGCTCCTGTATGTCAGATGTTATTTGCTCTATATCGCTTGTATTATTAAGTTCTTTAGCTTTGTGTATCATCTCTTCTATAGTGTCTTTTATTATAGCTTTACCTTTAGCACTTATTGTAATATTAGTATTTACTTTATCGTTTATTCCATAAACCAACTTTTGAAAATCATCTATTTTATACAATAAGTCACATATATTTTTTAAACCTTTATTCTTGGCTATACTTAAAACTGTTTCACCATTACTATTGACATGATTAATAGTTTCAATGAACATTTTAGGTATAAGTAATTTGCAAACTTCTTCTAATCCTCTTTCAACAGCACAAGTTAAAGCTGTATATCCGTATTTTGTGATATAGCCTCTTACAGTAACAGCATTAATAGCCTTGATGGACATTTTGGGTATAAGTAATTTACAAATTTCTTCATTATCCTTAGCAGCAGCCCAAGTTAAAGCTGTGTAACCATCTCTACTAATAACATTAATAGATTGATCATTCATTCTATCGATAAGCAATTTACAAATTCTGTCAAATCCTATTACATTTCCGCGTTTGGCTGCCAATATTAAAGCCGTGTCGTTGTTATAATTAACTTTACTTAATTCATCGGCATTCATTTCAGTAATTAAATCTTCAATTCGCCGCATCTCAAATGTATTTAGTAGTTTCATTAAGTTCTCAAACATATTTTTACCTTAATTATGTAAATTATTTTATTAAAAACGAATTATAGACAGAATCATAATAGAGAGTTTTAAGAATGCAATGGAAATTTAAATAGAAGTGTGAATAAAGAATTTAGAAAGGTTTTTAAATATTGCTGGATGAATAAAGAATTTGCTAACCTGAGATTAAAACCCGAAAAGCCCCTGTTTATGCTGCGACCGCCGTTTGATATATTTGTCCAAATACCGAAAAGTAGCGAGTGGCGCACCCTAAAGGATTCGAACCTCTGACCTACGGATTAGAAATCCGTTGCTCTATCCAGCTGAGCTAAGGGTGCTAGATAAAAATTAAAGCTGAGGTTAACTTTATATCAGCTTAAGTAGCTTTTTTCAAGACAAAAATATTATATTTATTGGCATTGCCTAAAAAGGGTTGATAAGATAATTAAAGGTTTTGAAAAAGATTAAAATGTAAATAGATAATTCTAACATGAAGATGCATTTGGAATATTTTTTAGTTTTACGGTTAATCCTAGCTAAGTTTTCTCGATAAGAAGAATTTTTAGCTTCTACGAAACATGTCTCAGACTTACTAATTGTATGCTCTTTGCTAGTCTTATATGGACCGTAAACGTCAGATGCATCAGTGCATAAAGACTTAATATTATAATCTTAGAGTCTAAATGCCAATGGGTTATATGAGTGCCAAGCTATGCTAGATGATATTTCTTATTCAATTCTACTTAACTGGTCTCGTTCGTC
>DYDX01000011.1 GCA_020404425.1 Rickettsia endosymbiont of Pyrocoelia pectoralis | reverse complement strand
TCTTATATCTTTTAGTTATAAGTGTGCAAAATAAAATCCCTTCATTCTCGCCAATACTAAATTTTCTGTTACTCCCGTCGATTCTTCCGGCCCTAAATCTCCCCCGGCTACGACAATATTTTTGTAGCCCTAGTCCCGCGGTCGCAAACTTTTCGCCCATATTGTCTAAACCCCCGTTTATGGGGCTTATGTTATTGTCCTCCCGTGGCTTGACCACGGTATCCAGAAACCCATTTTCGGTAATATTATTTATTGATTGACTGGATACCGTGGTCAAGCCACGGTATGACAATAGGTCGTGATAAGGCAAAATAATCGCCTCAAACTCACTATAAGGCAAGCAAGGCTGCATTATTTGTATTAATTTAATATCTCTTCCTAATTTCTTTTTTAAATAAAATGCTAATACTGCCGTTCTTCTGCCGGCAGTAATAATTATATCAGGTAGCGGTCTTGCAAAAATATCTCGTAATATTTCATTTTTTATATGTACAGGATAATATTTTAACAAAAAATTCGGTAATTTAGCTAAACAATTATACTCCAGCTTAATTAATGTGTATTCTCCTGCTAGTTTTTCTGCAAGTGCTATTGCTTGGTTTGTATTTCCCGTTCTATCGTCGGCAAGTACCCATATTCTCATGATAAATATTCCTTTAAAGGTAACGTAAAAAATTCAGTAAGAGGGAGTGAGTTATCGCAAGCATTAGCTATTTGCGGCATAATCGGAATTTGAGCGATTAAAGGGATATTATATTTTTGAGATAGATGTTTACCACTTTCGCCGTCAAATATATTCAAGGTTTTTCTGGTAGATTGATCAATTAAATGACTCATATTTTCTATTATCCCGATTATCGGTAAATTTAATTTTTGATATAAATCTATCGAGCGGACTACATCTATTTCCGACATTTTTTGCGGTGTGGTTACTATGATTACACCGTCTAAATGATAATTTTCCAGCATACTTAAATGAATATCACCGGTGCCGGGTGGCATATCTATAATTAGGTCATCTAAATTATCCCACTTAGTAACTGATAATAATTGATAAATAGTTTTGCTCGTCATAGGACCACGCCAAATAATTGCCGAATAATCTTTAACAAAAAAGCCTATGGACATAATTTGAATATCTTCTGCCATTACCGGTATTATTCGTCCGTCAGTGGTTTTAGGCACTTCATTAATCCCGAATATATGCGGAATTGACGGACCGTAAATATCGGCATCCACTATCCCGACCCGGTAATTCTCAGCTGCTAATTGCTGAGCAATAAGAGCCGATATAGTAGATTTGCCGACGCCCCCTTTACCGGAAGCAACCAATATAATCTTTTTGACGTTTTCTACAAAATGTTTAGGTTTTTGAGGTTTTGTTTCTGCCGGCTTACTGCTGGTAAAAATGATCGTTATTTTACCGACATTCGGAATTTCTTTAATTTTATTTATTGCAGTGGCTTTAATTTCTTCTGCTTCTAATTTATCTTTACTTGATATATCTACCGAAAAACCTATATTATTATCTTTAATTACTATATTTGATATAACTTGTTTTAAAAAAGTGCCGTCTTTAAAAGTAATATCGTTAATTTTATCGATAATTTGTTGTTGGTGTAAATCCGCCATAATTAAATATCCTTTTTAGGTCTGCTAAAGTTCGTAACTTGACGTTAAACACTATAATATATATAATCATTTAATCTTTAAAATAATATAAAAAGCAAATGCTTAATAAAAAAAATATTTCGATTTTTCAAAAATCCCCTTGGAAAGATTCTGATTCCGATAACGATAAAGAAGATAACATATTTACGAGACCTCGTAAAAATCAATTTAATTTTGATAAGTTTCAGTTCCAATTTAATTTTAGTGCTAAAACTATAATTTTAGCCCTTCTTGCCGTTTTTGCTTTATGGCTTGCTTCAGGTATCTATGAAATAAAGGAAGGCGAAGAAGCGGCAGTTACAAGATTTGGGCGTTTTGTACGTAAAGGTTACCCGGGGCTTAATTATCATTTACCTGCTCCGTTTGAAAAAACAAGGGTAGAAAAAGTCAAGCAATCACGTCGTATTGAAATCGGGTATCGTACTAATAGCTCATTACGTAGCGGCAGCGATAATACTAAGAATATCACCGGTGAAAGCATTATGCTAACCGGTGATGAAAATATCATTGCCCTAAATTGTGACGTAATGTGGCATATTAATAATTTAGAAGAGTTTATTTTTAACGTACAAAAACCTGAGGAAACGGTTAAGGCAACGGTAGAAAGTGCCGTTAGGGAAGTAATAGGTAATACTCCTATTTCTTGGGTGCTGTCTGATCAGAAGCAAGAAATTACTTATAAAATAGAGAAGTTAGCACAGAAAATTTTAGATAGTTATAATACCGGTGTGATGATTGAGAAAGTTCAGCTGTTAAAAGCCGAGCCGCCTGCCGAGGTAATAGATGCGTATAGGGACGTGCAGACATCAAAAGCCGATAAGGAAAAAGAGATAAATACAGCACAAGCCTATAATAATAAAATTTTACCGGAAGCAAGAGGGGCAGCCGCAAAAATTATCCAAGAGGCTGAGGCTTATAGAGAAGAAATAATATCGAAAGCCGAAGGTGATAGCCAAAGATTTAGTGCAATATATAAGCAATATGTGATAGGGAAACAGGTAACTAGAGATAGGTTATATTTAGAAGTAGCGGAAGAAGTATTAACCGGCTCAAATAAGACTATTATTAACAATGCATTGCTGCCGCACATGGCAATTGCTCGATAAACTTCAAAAATTGGCTACGTCGTCTTATAAGATCTTCGGTGCTCACGTATTAAGTATACGCTCCGCTCCTCGCCTTATAGACTCCTTGCTCTTTTTGAAGTTTATCTTCGCAATTGTTTTTTAAGAACCGTACAATAAGTCTAAACCACAAGGAATATTAAATTAAATGCAAAAAGTTTATTACATAATTTTTACGGTTATTTTTGGGCTGATATTAATTTCCGGCTCTTTATTCTCCGTTGATCAACGTCAATCTGCCGTGGTGTTTCAGTTCGGTGAGGCGGTGAGAACCGTGGAAGCACCTGGATTACATATTAAAATTCCGTTAATACAAAATGTTGAGTTTTTTGATAAACGTCTTTTAGATGCAGAGGTAGAAGCAAAAGAATTAACGGCAGCCGACGGTAAACGGGTTATCGTTGATGCTTACGCTAAATTTCAAATTAAAGATCCCGTGACGTTTTATAAAACCGTGCATGATTATCAAGGCGTAAAAATTAGGCTGACCCGTAACCTTGAATCTTCAATGCGTAAAGTAATAGGTAAGGTCTCGCTAAGTAGCTTGCTGACGCAAGAGCGTAGTAACGTCATGTTAAATATTTTAAATCAGGTTAACGGTGAAGCTAAAAGTTTTGGTATTGATGTAGTCGACGTCAGGATTTTAAGAGCTGATTTACCAAAAGAAAATAGTGCGGCTATTTATAGACGTATGCAAACTGCCCGTGAAAAGGAAGCCACGCAAATCAGAGCGGAAGGGCAAGAAGAAAGCGTACGGATTCGTTCAAAAGCCGATAAAGAAAGTAAGATAATAATTGCTAAAGCTTATAAGGAAGCACAAATTATTAAAGGTAACGGTGATGAAGCGGCAGCTAAAATATATAACTCCGCTTATTCTGCCGATCCGGAATTTTATAAATTTTACAAATCACTTTCAGTATATAAAAATATTTTAAAGAAAGAAGATACTAATTTTATAATTTCACCTGATGCCGAAGTTTTAAAATATCTTAATTTAGCCAAGTAATATAATGCATTTAAGAATATTCAAATATATTTTTGTTATCATATTTCTAATATTAAGCAACAATGTTTTGGCAAAAGAAAACTCTAAAACGCCGAAAGTAAAGGAGCCGGAGGAGGAGGGTGAATTTGCTGCAATAAATCCTGTTCCTCTTAAAGTAAGCGAGTCTGCAAGTTATAGTTTTGCCGATATAGTAGAGCCGTTAATTCCTGCCGTTGTTAATATTTCGACAATTGAGTATCTTAATAGCAAATCGGAAGAAGCGGCAGAGAAAGATCCGTTACAAGAAAAAAAGTCTTTAGATTTCATTAATGATTTTTTAGAACGGCTTAATATACCGTTTAATTTTGAGGAGGTTGATCCGACCCCTAAGACCGTGCCGCTCGGATCGGGTTTTATTATTGAACCTAACGGGCTAATAGTTACGAATTATCACGTAATCGCCAATGTTAATAAAATTAACGTAAAGCTTGCCGATAATACCGAATTACCTGCTAAATTAATAGGTAGTGATACCAAAACCGATTTGGCACTTCTAAAAATAGATGTTGAAGAACCGCTACCTTTCGTAGAATTCGGTGACTCGAATGAAGCAAGAGTAGGAGATTGGATTATTGCGATCGGTAATCCGTTCGGTAATTTAGGCGGTACCGTTACGGCAGGTATTATTTCTTCAAAAGGACGGGATATTGATATAGATACTAATAATATAGTAGATAATTTTATCCAAACGGATGCTGCAATTAATAACGGCAATTCCGGCGGTCCTATGTTTAATTTGGATAAGAAAGTAATCGGAGTTAACACGGCAATTTTCTCACCGCTCGGTACTAATATAGGTATCGGTTTTGCTATTCCTTCAAACACTGCAAAGCCTATTATCGAACGCCTTAAAAAAGACGGTAAGGTAAGTAGAGGACGTCTTGGAGTAACCATTCAGGATCTAACCGATGAAATCGTAGAGGGACTCGGGCTAGAAAATGTAAACGGTGTTCTAGTTTCTAAGATACAAAAAGACGGTCCCGGTGATAAAGCAGGTATTAAAACCGGCGATATAATAATAGGATTTGCGGGTCAGACGGTTAAAAATACTAAAAGATTACGAGTTATCGTTGCCGATATTCCTATTGACCGAGAAGTAAAGGTAAAAATTCTTAGAGATAACAAAAAGCTAGAATTGCCGATAAAAATTACGGCAGATGAAGATAGTAAAAAAGATGTGGTAGAGCAAATTAAAGAAGAAGAAACGACTCAAAAAAACGAAGATAATTTTTCCGTTACAAGGAGTAGTATTACTTTTAGTAATTTAACCGACGAATTAAAACAAAAATTTTCTATCCCTAACGATAAAAACGGAATAATAATTACTAATATTAAGGATGAAGAAAGTAGTTTTAGAGTCGGTGATATTATAACTACCGTTAATCATGAAAGTATAAACGATATAAGCAAGCTAGAAGAATTATATGAAAACGCAAAACAATCGAATAGGCTGAATATTTTGCTTTTGATTGAACGAGGCGAGAGTAATATGTTTATACCGCTACCGATTATGTGATTAAGTGTTATTCCTGTGTGGATCGGTTTCACCACTGTCATCCCGTGATTTATTCACGGGATCCAGTAAAACATATAAAAAATTTAGTTTTTTATATGTTTATTGTATTAAATATTTTTTCTGGATACCGTGGTCAAGCCACGGTATGACACCGAGGACTTTACAACAACATTAAAAATAATACCATATTTTATGAATAGACATCTTTCCAAACCAGCTTATAGAGAGGAATTTAAAGGAGACACGAAGCACAGCACCGCAGCGTACGTAAAAGTACGTGAGGATGCGAGCATCGGATCGACGTCTAAATTACCTCTAGAAGCGAAGTTTGGAGAGATGTCTAATGAAAAAATAGCAATTTTAAGTGCATATAGTTTTGTTAACATTGAAGAACCAACAAATTTAATGTCAAAACTTTTACTTATCGGTAAAAAGAAATATATTAAGGGTACTATCTTAGTATCGCATGAGGGCTTTAACGGTTCGTTCTCCGGTTCATACGAGAATGTAAATCTCATAGTTGAGGAACTCAAGAAATTAACTAATGCAAAAGATATAAACATTAAAATAAATTATAGCGATACGCATCCTTTCCATAAGTTCAAAGTAAAGCTTAAAAAAGAAATCGTGGCAATGAATGTTAACGATTTAAATATTAACTCACTTAAAGGTGAATATATCGAGCCTAAAGATTGGGATGAATTTATTGCTAATGAAGACGTTATAATGGTAGATACCCGTAATGATTACGAAGTAAAAGTCGGTACGTTTAAATCGGCAATTAATCCGCACACGGAAACATTCAAACAATTTCCCGATTGGGTTGAACAAAATTCTGAATTGTTTAAAGGTAAGAAAATTGCGATGTTTTGCACCGGTGGCATTAGATGTGAAAAGTCCACGAGTTTACTTAAAGTCATGGGTTATGAAGATGTTTATCATTTAAAAGGCGGCATCTTGCAATATTTAGAAGATACGCAAAACAAAAATAATTTATGGCAAGGTGAATGCTTTGTTTTTGATGATAGGGTAGCAGTTGCAGATGATTTAGCTCCGGCTGAAGGGCATTGGCAAAAAAGAGAATAATATTATGACTAAAACCAAACAGGAAATTTATAATAAGCGTCCGACTTCGCCGCATTTAACTATATATAAGCCTCAAATAAGTTCGACATTGTCGATACTGCACCGCATGACAGGGGTGGCTCTGTTTTTTGCCGTATCGATATTAGTATGGTGGCTTATCTTTAGTAAATTCAATAATGATTATTTAGCTTTAGCTAGTTGTTGCATTATAAAAATATGTTTAGTGGCAGCTAGTTATGCTTGGTTTTACCATTTTTGTAACGGCATCCGTCATTTATTTTGGGATATCGGTTACGGCTTTTCCATAAAGGCGGTTAATATTACGGGTTGGTGCGTAGTTATATGTTCTGTATTATTGACCGTGTTATTGTGGGTGTAGTACTTGTCATCCCGTAATTTTTTCGGCTTTGTTGCATGGCTCTGGATGTCATTCCCGCGTAGGCGGGAATCCAGAAAAAATAAATAGCAAAAATGTATTGGATATATATATTATGTTCTGATCGCAATGGTACGTTATATATTGGTATTACTAATAATATATTACGCCGTACTTATGAACATAAGCAAAAAATAATAAAGGGTTTTACAACAAAATATAATGTTATAAAACTTGTTTATACAGAAGAATTTGCTGATATTAAAGAAGCTCTTGCTAGAGAAAAGGCATTAAAGAAATGGAATCGTGCTTGGAAAATAAAATTAATAGAAAAGCTTAATCCTAGTTGGGAAGATTTAGGCAAGTGTATTTCTGGATTCCCGCCTACGCGGGAATGACATTGAATGCTTTTTTTGGTCTATGCAAAAATGCCGATCAAGCCAGAGTATAATTTAACATGTTTAGAGAAAATAAATGACATATGATTTTAGAGCAGAGATTGTAAAAGCAAAAAATACCGGTTCTGCTAACAGCGGTTCTCATCATTGGTTATTGCAAAGAATTACGGGGGTAATACTCGCTTTGTGTTCGGTGTGGCTAATATATTTTACCTTAAGCAACAAAAATAATGATATAAATATTATTATGTGGGAGCTAAAAAACCCTATTAATTTAGTATTTTTATTAATTACGGTAATTACTTCTTTATATCATGCTATGCTTGGTATGCGTGTGGTAATTGAGGATTATATAAGCTGTAATAAATTGCGTAACGTATTAATTATAGGTGTACAATTATTTTGCATAGTTACTATTGCAGCTTTTGTGGTTGCAATGTTTTATAAGGGATAGATACCTCATCGTCATTGCGAGGAGCGAAGCGACGTGGCAATCCAGTAAAAAATGCTATAAATTAGCATTTTTTACTGGATTGCTTCGTCGAAACTTGCAGTTTCTTCTCGCAATGACGCATAAACATTATAAAAATATAAATTAATTTAATGACAAAATCGTATAATATAATTCATCATAAATTTGACGTAATAGTCGTGGGTGCGGGCGGTGCAGGTTTGCGTGCCGCTTTCGGTATGGCAAAAGAAGGGCTTAATACTGCTTGTATTTCCAAACTATTTCCAACCCGTAGTCATACGGTAGCAGCACAAGGCGGTATTAGTGCGGCTCTCGGTAATATGGGGGAAGATGATTGGCGTTGGCATATGTATGATACGGTTAAAGGTTCTGATTGGCTTGGTGACCAAGATGCTATCGAATATATGTGCAAAAATGCACCTGATGCGATTTTAGAGTTAGAGCATTACGGCGTTCCTTTTTCAAGAACCGAAGAAGGAAAAATTTATCAGCGTCCTTTTGGGGGTATGACTACCGAGTACGGCAAAGGTAAAGCGGCACAGCGTACATGTGCAGCGGCAGACCGTACGGGGCATGCTATACTTCATACATTGTACCAGCAATCTTTAAAACATAAAGTACAGTTTTTTATCGAATATTTTGCTATTGATTTGTTGATGGAAGATGGCGAATGTAGAGGGGTAGTTGCGTGGAATTTAGACGATGGTACTTTGCATTGTTTTAGAGCTCATAATGTAGTGCTGGCAACGGGCGGATACGGGCGTGCTTATTTTTCGGCAACTTCTGCCCATACTTGTACCGGTGACGGTGGCGGAATGGCAATTAGAGCAGGCTTACCGCTGCAGGATATGGAGTTTGTACAGTTTCACCCGACCGGTATATATTCAGCCGGTTGTCTTATTACTGAAGGAGCAAGAGGCGAAGGCGGATATTTGGTAAACGCTAACGGTGAACGTTTCATGGAGCGTTACGCTCCGGCTGCAAAAGATTTAGCTTCACGGGATGTGGTTTCTCGTGCTATGACGATAGAAATTCGTGAAGGGCGAGGAGTCGGCGAGCATAAAGATCATGTGTTTTTACATTTAAATCATTTATCGCCTGAAATTTTACATAGTCGCTTACCTGGCATATCAGAGACGGCTAAAATTTTTGCAGGTGTAGACGTAACAAAAGAGCCGATACCGGTGCTGCCTACCGTTCATTATAATATGGGCGGAATACCGACTAATTACCACGGTCAGGTGATAATTAAAGATGGTGCAAATTATAATAAGGTAGTTAACGGACTTATGGCAATCGGTGAAGCTGCATGTGTGTCGGTTCACGGTGCTAACCGTTTAGGCTCAAATTCGTTACTTGATTTAGTGGTATTTGGTAGAAGTGCTGCATTAAAAGCCGCAGAGCTTATTAAGCCGGCTAGCCCGCACAGACCTATAAAAGAAGAAGCTTTAGAGAAAATTATTAGCAGGTTCGATAAAATTCGTCATAGTAGCGGTAATATTGCGGTTGCGGATTTAAGGCTTAAAATGCAAAGAACTATGCAAAGCCATGCTTCAGTGTTTAGAATTCAAGAAGTTTTAGATGGGGGGGCAGAAATGATAAGTGAAATAAGAAGCGGCTATAAAGATATAAAAGTAAACGATCAATCTTTAATTTGGAATAGCGATTTAGCGGAAGCGTTGGAGCTAGATAACTTACTTGATCAAGCATTAGTAACGGTGTATTCGGCAGCTGCAAGAAAAGAAAGCAGAGGGGCACATGCAAGAGAAGATTATCCTGATCGTAACGATCAAGAGTGGATGAAGCATACCTTAAGTTCTATAGATGAAGCAGGGAAAGTAGTGTTTGATTATAAGCCCGTGACGTTAACTACTTTAACCGATGAAGTTAATGCTATACCACCGGCTAAAAGAGTGTATTAATGTATACTCGTTTAATTTGAAAAATTGACGGCGTTGTTTCATATTTTTTGATCCTCATGTACGTTTATGTACACTGCGGTCAAAAAATATAAAACGCCTTGCTCTTTTCCAAATTAAACTTCTTCTACTAGCGCTCTAATTATCAATATGTATACAAAAAATGTTTGAATATTTAATAAAATTCTATCCCAAAATTCTTTTTATCGTAGAGGGAACTTTAGTTACTTTGCAATATAGCGTTATTGGAGTTGTATTCGGTTTAATTATAGGGATGCTACTTGCTATTTGTAAGGTAAATAAGAATCGTGCATTGAGATTTTTTGCAAATTTTTATACTTCAGTTTTTAGAGGTACGCCCTTGTTAATTCAGCTGACCTTTATATACTTTGCATCACCTTATTTAATAGGTATTAAATTTAGCGTGTTTGCAGCCGGTGCTATTTCTTTTTCGCTGAATTCCGGAGCGTATGTATCGGAAGTGATCAGAGCAGGGATTAATGCCGTTGATAAAGGGCAGTTTGAAGCAGCTGAAGCTTTGGCTATTCCAAAGTTTTTGATAATGAAAGATATAATACTGCCGCAAGCAATTAAAAATATTTTTCCGTCATTAGTAAATGAGCTTATTAATTTAATTAAGGAATCTGCTATTATTTCTATGCTTGGTGAGATGGATCTAATGCGTAGAGCGCAAATTGTAATGACGGAGACTTACAATTACTTTTTTCCTTTGCTTATTGCCGCTTGTTGTTACTATATTTTAGTGATGGTAATAAGTTCTGTAGCAAAAATAATTGAGAAAAAGCTAGTTGTTAATTAAAACATACTTGCTTTTATGGAAAAAGTAATTATAATCTAAATTTAGTATAATTTAACTTGACAGTGCAAATACATATATATTTGCATTTAAAATCATTTAATAAAGATTAAAGGGTGGGAGCATTCCCGCCCTTTAATTATCGTATATATAAGTTTTTTGGAGTATTTTTTTAATGCCGACATATAATCAATTAGTACGTTTTGGAAGAAAATCAAAAGTTCGTAAAACCAAATCTCCTGCGTTGGAAGCCAATCCTTTTAAAAGCGGTGTTTGCTTAGTTGTGAAAACCGTTACGCCTAAGAAACCTAACTCTGCTCTTCGTAAAGTAGCAACAGTACGTTTAAGTAATAAAAGAACCGTAAATGTTTATATTCCGGGTGAAAAGCATAGCGTAAAAGAGCATGATAGAGTGTTAGTAAGAGGCGGACAAGTACCAGATCTTCCAGGGGTAAAATATCACATAGTACTCGGTGCATACGATATTGCCGGCGTTAAAGGACGTAAGCAAGGTCGTTCACGTTACGGTGCTCCTCGTAAACAAGTTGCAGCTGCAAAAAAATAATTATTAATTAGAGAGAAAATTAAATGTCACGTCGTCACGCCGCCGTAAAGCGAGTAATTTTACCTGATATGAAGTATGGTAGTACTTTACTTGCAAGATTTATTAATAATGTTATGAAAGAAGGAAAAAAATCCCTAGCGGAAAAAATCGTTTACTCGGCTTTCGATAAAATTGAGAAAAAGCATAGAACGGATCCGTATCAAACCTTTAATAATGCTATGAATAACGTAAAACCTTATTTGGAGGTAACTTCAGTAAGAGTAGGGGGTGCTAATTATCAAGTTCCGACTCCCGTTGATGAAAGAAGAGGATATGCTCTTGCTTCTCGCTGGATTATTACTGCTGCGACAAAACGTTCTGAAAAAATGATGATTGATAAACTTGCGGAAGAGTTATTCGAAGCTTCAAATAATAGAGGCGTTGCTATTAAGAAAAGAGAAGATACTCACAAAATGGCTGAAGCTAATAAAGCTTTCTCTCATTTTAGTCCTAAAAAAATGAAATAAGGTAAGCATTTATATGAGTCAGAAGAAACTTGAAGATATTCGTAATATTGGTATATGTGCTCACATTGATGCGGGTAAGACTACAACCACCGAACGTATTTTATATTATACCGGTAAATCACATAAAATAGGTGAAGTTCATGACGGCGGTGCTACCATGGACTGGATGGAACAGGAGCAAGAGAGAGGGATAACAATTACCTCTGCTGCTACTACCTGTATGTGGAATGATAAACAAATTAATATTATCGATACACCCGGACACGTTGATTTTACTATCGAAGTAGAGCGTTCTTTACGTGTTCTTGATGGTGCGGTTGCAGTATTTGACGGTGTAGCAGGTGTTGAACCTCAATCAGAAACAGTTTGGAGACAGGCAGATAAATATAATGTTCCTAGAATGTGTTTTGTCAATAAAATGGACAGAATGGGAGCGGATTTTTATAGATGCGTGGAAATGATTAAAGATCGTTTGGGTGCAAAACCTTTAGTTACCCAGTTACCTATAGGTATTGAAGAAAATTTCAAAGGGCTTGTTGATCTTATTAAAATGAAAGCTGTTATTTGGGACGGTGACACAAAGGAGGCTAAATATTCTGATCAAGAAATTCCTGAAGATATGAAAGAAAAAGCAGAAGAATATCGTGCAAAGTTACTTGATATGGCTGTCGAGCTAGACGATCATATCATGGAAAAATATTTGTCAGGAGAAGAAGTAACTGAAGAAGAGATTAGAAAATTAATTAGAAAAGGTACAATAGAAGCTAAATTTTATCCTATTTTATGCGGTAGTGCTTTTAAAAACAAAGGGGTGCAGCCTTTACTTGACGCAGTAGTGGATTACTTACCATCACCTATCGATATCGGTACGGTAAAAGGTGTTGAGGTTAATACGGGCGAAGAAAAAGAATTCCCTATTTCAGTAAAAGAACCTTTTTCAGCCTTGGCATTTAAAGTTATGACCGATAAATATGTCGGTTCGTTAACTTTTATTAGAGTATATTCAGGTAAAATTACTGTTGGATCGGACCTTATCAACACCGTAAAGGATAAGAAAGAAAGAGTCGGTAGAATGCTATTAATGCATGCTAATGACCGTGAAGATGTAAAAGAAGCATCGGCCGGTGATATAGTAGCTTTAGCAGGGCTTAAACATACTACTACCGGTGATACGTTATCTGACGAAAATAGGAAAGTAATTTTAGAAAGAATGGAATTCCCTGAGCCGGTAATTGAGCTTGCGGTAGAGCCTAAATCAACGGCAGATCAAGAGAAAATGGGCTTGGCTCTTTCTAGTTTGGCAGCTGAAGATCCGTCATTTAGAGTTTCAACCGATCATGAGACGGGGCAAACAGTGATTAAAGGAATGGGTGAACTACACCTAGAAATAATCATTGACCGTATGAGAAGAGAGTTCAAGGTTGAAGCAAATATTGGGGCTCCTCAAGTAGCATATCGTGAGACCATAACAAAAGCTTGTGAAATCGATTATACTCATAAAAAACAATCCGGTGGTGCAGGTCAATTTGCTCGCGTAAAGATTATTTTTGAACCTTTGAAAAATGTAAAAGATCTAAAAGAAGAAGATCAAAATAAGAGTTTTGTTTTTGAAAGTAAGATTGTCGGCGGTTCAGTACCTAAAGAATATATTCCGGGTGTTGAAAAAGGATTAAACAATATTAGAGAAACCGGTGTTATTGCCGGATATCCTATGATTGACTTTAAAGCTACTTTAATTGACGGTGCTTTCCATGATGTGGATTCTAGCGTACTTGCATTTGAAATAGCAGCAAAAGCAGCATTTGGAGAAGGGATACCTAAAGGTGATCCTAAGTTACTTGAGCCTATCATGAAAGTGGAAGTTATTACTCCTGATGAATATATGGGTGATATTATCGGTGATTTAAATAGCCGCAGAGGGCAGATTCAAAGCATGGATCCAAGAGGAAATGCCCAGGTAGTAACTGCTAAAGTTCCTTTGGCTGAGATGTTTGGGTATGTTAATACTCTTAGATCTTTATCTCAAGGTCGTGCTCAGTATAGTATGGTGTTTTCTCAATATGATCAAGTACCGAGTCAAGTAGCTGATACTATTAAAGCTAAAAAATAAATATAAATATTTCTAATAAATTTTCATTGATTTTTTATTAGAAATATGATAGGAGTGTAGCTCAATTGGTAGAGCGCCGGTCTCCAAAACCGGAGGTTGCGGGTTCGATGCCTGTCGCTCCTGCCAATGTGCAGTAAGCTTAGCCCCATTTTGTGACAAGCATAAGGGTAGAGTCTATAATATATAGGCGAAAGGGTAAGCAACGTGTAGGTATCGGTTTACTAAATTAGGCTTTTTACGGAAAGGTATATAACTAAATTCAAATTATGTTTAAAGAGTATAAAATTTATAAGTTTTTTGAGCAAGTAAAACAAGAAACTTATAAAGTGATATGGCCGACTAGAAAAGAGTTAATTGCTTCAACTTTAGTAGTAGTGGTAGCAGTTTTTATTTTTAGCCTAATTTGTTTAGTGCTCGATTATAGTATACATAATATAATACAGCTTTTGCTTAATATTGGTAAATAGTATAAAATATCAAGGAATAAATTGTGGCAACTAGTAATATATCTTCAGATTCAGAAAAAAATACAAAACGATGGTATGTTATACATACGGCATCTGGAAAAGAAAAAAGTATAAAACAAAATATGCTTACTAAGATTGCTAAGCAGCAGATGTCAGGCTTTTTTGAGGATATATTAGTTCCTGTTTTTGGAGTTTCCGAAGTTAAACGTGGTAAAGAAGTTAGGGTAGAAAAAAAAATTATGCCTAGCTATATTTTTATCAAAATGGATATGAATGATAAGGCTTGGCACTTAGTGAAAAGCGTGCCGGGAGTAACAGGTTTTTTAGGAAGCAAAACTACACCGAAATCTCTTAGCGAACAAGAAGTACAAAACATCTTTAATAAGCTAGAAGCGGAAGCTAAGGGAGCAAAGAATGCAAAATTGTATGAAGTCGGTGAACAAATTATCGTTATAGACGGTCCATTCGAAACTTTCCCCGGTACTGTAGAAGAAGTAGATCATGAAAAAAATAAGTTAAAAGTCTCAGTGTCGGTATTTGGTAATAAAGAAACACTGATAGAGTTAAGTTTTACCCAAGTAAAGAAAAATAACTAAGATAGTCAATTTTTTTAAGAAGATTGATTAATAAAGGAAAAATAAGGATATTTATAAAATGGCACAAGAAATAAAAGGTTATATAAAATTGGTTGTTCCGGCTGAAGGTGCTACTCCTGCTCCTCCTATAGGACCGGCACTTGGGCAGAAAAAAGTCAATATTATGGAATTTTGCAAAGCTTTTAATGCTAAAACGCAAGGTATGGAAAAAGGAATACCGCTTCCGACCGTAATCACTGTTTACACAGATAATAGCTTTATTTTTGAAATAAAAACGCCGCCGGCATCTTATTATATTAAGAAGTTTGCTAAAGTTACAAAAGGCTCTAGTGCTACTAAAAAAGAAGCTGTAGTAGGTAAAATCACCATGGATGATTGTCGTGAAATTGCGAAATTAAAAATGCCGGATTTAAATACAAAAGATATTAATGCTGCAACAAAAATTATTTGTGGTAGTGCGGCATCTATGGGAATTGAAGTTGTAGGGAATTAATTATTATGTCAAATAAGAAAGACGTTGCTATCAAATCTAGCGGCGGTAAGAAAATAAGAGAAGCCCGTGAAAAGGTCAAATCAGATAATTTATGTGATTTAACTACGGCAGTTGAAAAATTAAAATCGGCATCATACGTTAAATTTGATCCTACTTTAGAAATAGTTATGAAGCTTGGAATTGATCCAAGGCATTCCGATCAAATGGTACGTGGTGTAGTTAATTTACCTGCCGGTACCGGTAAAACCGTAAGGATTGCCGTTATTTGTAAAGAAGAAAGAGAAGAAGAAGCTAAAAGTGCAGGGGCAGATTTAGTGGGTTCGGCAAATATTATTGAAGAAATTAAAGCCGGAAAAATTAATTTTGACATATGTATAGCAACTCCCGACATGATGGCAACTATTGGTTCGGTAGCCCGAATTTTGGGTCCGAAAGGTTTAATGCCTAACCCTAAGCTTGGAACTGTAACGTTGGATGTAAAAACTGCTATAAAGAACGCTAAAAGCGGTCAAGTAGAATACAGAGCAGAGAAAGCCGGTATAATTCATGCAGGTCTCGGAAAATTATCTTTTTCAGATCAAGATTTATTAAAAAATCTAAAAGCATTTATTGATGCGGTAATTAAAGCAAAACCTACCGGAGTAAAAGGAAGTTATTTAAAAGCTATATATTTATCTTCTACTATGGGTGCGTCAGTGCAAATAGATTTAGCTAATATAGCCTAAATAAAAAATAAGTAGTAAAGTTAGAAATATTCTATAGGAGAATAAAAAAGTGTTAAGATCAGAAAAACCGGTGGTTGTCGAAGAAATCGCAAATATTTATAAAGAATCACCGTCTGTAATTATTGCGTACTATCACGGATTAACGGTTAGTCAAGTTAGTTCGCTTAGAGAATCTTTAAAGTCTAAAGACGCAGGTTTTAAGGTTGTTAAGAATACTTTAGCACGAATAGCGGCAAATCAAACGGGATTAGATAATATCTCTAATTTATTTACCGGTCCTACTGCTATTGTTTATTCTAAAGAACCGGTAGAAATGGCAAAGTTAGTAGTTAATTTTGCTAAAACTAACGAAAACCTAAAAATTATTGGCGGACTAGTCGATAATCAAGTGTTAAATGAACATTCAATAAAAGAACTTTCTAAGTTACCTTCATTAAATGAACTTAGAAGTAAAATTGTTTGGTTATTACAAGCTCCGGCTACTAAAATAGCAGGTGTTTTACAAGCTCCGTCATCAAGTGCGGTGCGAGTAATAAAAGCACATGCTAGTAAAAATTAATTTAAGATCATAAAGTAAAAAGGAAAAAATTATGGCAGATTTAGCTAAAATTAAAGAACAATTATCATCTTTAACATTAATGCAAGCAGCTGAGCTTGTGGAAATGTTAGAAGAAAAATGGGGTGTATCTGCAGCGGCTCCTATGGCTGTAGCGGCAGCAGCAGCACCGTCCGCCGAAGTAGCAGCTGAGAAAACAGATTTCGAAATAGTTTTAACTTCTAGTGGCGATATGAAAGTAGAAGCAATTAAAGTTGTAAGAGAAATTACAGGGCTTGGATTAATCGAAGCTAAGAAATTAGTTGATGAAGCTCCAAAACCGATTAAAAGTAATGTAAAAAAAGCAGAAGCAGAAGAAATTAAAGGCAAATTAGAAGCTGCCGGAGCAAAAGTTGAATTAAAATAATTATTTTAAGTAAGATTTTTATTTTACAAAAATTAATATTTTATAGCTCAAAAATAACTTATTAAAGCTTAAATTTCGTGTTTCTAATTAAATTATTATAATTTTAAGTTAATGTTTAGTGAAAATTAATAAGATTATTGCCGAAATAGTTATTCATATTTCAAAAAAGTTTTATAATTTGCAGCAAAAAAAACAAAATCAGATTTATTTTAATTAGGTGTATAGAACCTAGAAAGCCTTATTTTACTAACTAAATTTAAATAAGGCTTTTTTGCACGTATACTTTAAGTAAACGAAAAGTTTATACAAAAGTCAATTTCAAAAAGAGAAATCGGTTTGTGAGCCGAGAAGCGGGGCGTACTATATATGTGAGCATTCGAGGTCTTACAAAAATATTGTCACCAATTTTTGAAATTCTAACTGAGTATATAAGCAATTATAAAATATAGTTTATTTATAATAAGCAGTAAAATTTATAGCAAATTATAAGTTATTTTTAGTGTTATTAAAAAATTTTTGTGAAATTATTTGTCAAAAATTGAAATTATAATAAATAAAAATCTATTTAAGTAAAATATTATTTTAATCTTTATGTTTAGTATAATTAATTCATATCAAGCAAAATATATTGATATGTATATTTCTACTAAAGTCTTATCTTTGTGCCTAACATAGAGCTGTTAACAAAGTTATTTTATATCGATAATTAGTCAGATTTTTTATGTTTTCTAATAAAAAATCATGATAATTATCTTTAAATTAATTTTGTTAACAGTTCTCTATTTATAGTACAACTAAATTTGTAGTAAAGTTTTAAATAAAATTTATTAAATTTCTTTAATTATTAACTTCAACATTGATATTAATTTTATCAGTCGGGAGATTATATGGTTTCATTAAGGGATAATATAGAAATACAGCCCTTGTCGCATAACAGAAGAATAAGAAAAAATTTCGGTCATATAAATTTAGTAGCGGATATACCGAATTTAATTGAAATTCAGAAAAATTCATATGAAAAAAACTTTTTACAGCTAGATATAAAAGATTCTGAAAGACAAAATAAAGGTTTACAATCCATATTAAACTCGATTTTTCCAATTTCTGATCCTTCAAATATAGCTAATTTAGAATTTGTTAAATATGAATTTGATACTCCAAAATACGATGTAGAAGAATGTAGTCAAAGAAGTTTAAGCTACGCTGCTCCTCTTAAGGTAACCTTAAGGTTAAATATTTGGGACGTAGTAGACGAAGATACAAAGGCTAGAGAACTTAAAGGTATTAAAGAGCAAGAAGTATATATGGGAGAAATCCCGTTAATGACTAAGAACGGTACTTTTATTATCAACGGTACGGAAAGAGTAGTTGTATCGCAAATGCATCGCTCTCCCGGTGTGTTTTTCTATCATGATGAAGGAAAGGTTCACTCCTCAGGAAAGCTTTTATATTCTGCACGTGTTATTCCTTATAGAGGTTCATGGCTTGATTTAGAATTTGATGCAAAAGATGTTCTCTATTTTAGAATAGATAGGAAAAGAAAGCTTTACGCCACTACCTTGCTTAGAGCAATAGGTATGAGTACCGAAGAGATTATAAAATTTTATTATAATTCAGTAACTTATAATATTGTTAAGAATAAAGGTTGGGCAGTTAAGTTTATGCCTCAACATGTTACGGCACACAGGCTTGCCAGTGATTTAATAGATGCAGATACGGGAAATACTTTACTTAAAGCAGGGCAGAAAATTACCCCGCGTTTAGCTAAAAAATATGCCGGAGAAGGGCTAACTAATATTTTAGTAGCTCATGAAGCATTAATAGGTAAGTATTTATCCGAAAATTTAAAGGATTCTGAAAGCGGTGAAGTATTGGCAAAGATCGGTGAAATGATCACTGTTGATATGCTAACCGTTATTGGCGACCTTAAAATTAAAACTATTAGCGTATTAGTAATCAATCCGCAATCCGGTCCTTATATAAGAAACACTTTATTCTCAGATAAAAATCAAGATCGTGAGTCGGCATTATTTGATATTTTTAGAGTTTTAAGACCGGGTGAACCTGCCAATATCGAAGCTGCCGAAAATTTATTTTATAATTTATTTTTTGATCCGGAAAGATACGATCTTTCTGAAGTCGGTCGTATTAAAATGAATTCTAGGTTAGAGTTAAATGTTACGGATGAAACTACCGTACTAACCGTTGACGATATAAAAAATATCGTAAGAGTTTTAGTTGAGCTTAAAGACGGCAAAGGAATTATAGACGATATTGATCATTTGGGTAACAGAAGAGTAAGGTCAGTCGGTGAATTGATAGAAAATCAATTTAGAATCGGTCTTGTTCGGATGGAAAAATCGGTGATTGAAAGAATGTCGGCAGGTGACGTTGATACGGTAATGCCGCATGATTTAGTAAATTCCAAGATTTTAGTCTCGGTAGTAAAAGAGTTTTTTAGTACATCGCAACTATCGCAATTTATGGATCAAACAAATCCATTATCCGAAATAACCCATAAAAGAAGATTATCGGCATTAGGACCCGGAGGTCTTAGCCGTGACAGAGCAGGCTTTGAAGTACGTGACGTGCATCCGACCCATTACGGTCGTATTTGTCCTATCGAAACGCCGGAAGGTCAAAATATCGGTTTAATTAATTCTATGGCTACATATGCCAGAATAAATAAACACGGTTTTATAGAAAGTCCTTATAGAAGGGTTAAGGAAGGTCGTGTAACTGATGAGGTAGTATATTTATCTGCTATTGAAGAAGGTAAGTATAAAATCGGTCAGGCAAATTCTAAAGTTGATAAAGACGGGTTACTACAGGGTGATCTTATTAATTGTCGTGTAGAAGGCGGCAATTTCATGATGGTAGAGCCGCATGAAGTAGATTTTATCGACGTAACTCCGATGCAGGTTGTATCGGTAGCTGCTTCCCTTATACCCTTTCTAGAAAATGACGATGCGAACCGTGCTTTAATGGGTTCAAACATGCAACGTCAAGCAGTTCCTTTAATTAAAACGGATGCACCTTTTGTTGGTACCGGCGTTGAAGGAGTGGTAGCAAAAGACTCGGGAGCATCGGTAGTTGCATTAAATGACGGTATAGTTGAGCAGGTTGATTCAAATAGAATAGTTATTAGAACCCTAGAACAGAAATCAGGCGGTTCTCCTTCAGTCGATATTTACAATTTATTAAAATTCCAAAAATCTAACCATAACACCTGTATTAACCAAAAGCCTTTAGTCAAAGTAGGTCATCATGTTAAGAAGAATGATATCATAGCCGACGGTCCTAGTACGGATAATGGTGAAATTGCTTTAGGTAGAAACGTGTTAGTAGCGTTCTTACCTTGGAACGGTTACAATTTTGAGGACTCAATCTTGATATCCGAGCGTATAGTAAAAGAAGATGTTTTTACTTCTATTCATATTGAAGAGTTTGAAGTAATAGCTAGAGATACCCGCCTTGGTCCGGAAGAAATAACAAGGGATATTCCGAATGTAAGCGAAGAAGCACTAAGACATTTGGACGAAGTAGGTATAGTATATGTCGGAGCTGAAGTAAAAGCCGGTGATATTTTAGTAGGAAAAGTAACGCCAAAAAGCGAATCACCTATTACTCCCGAAGAAAAATTACTTAGAGCTATTTTTGGAGAAAAGGCTTTTGACGTGAAAGATTCATCATTGCATGTACCTTCCGGAGTTAGTGGAACAGTAGTAGAAGTAAGAGTATTTTCTCGTAGAGGTGTAGAAAAAGATCAGCGTGCTATTGCTATTGAAAAGCAACAAATTGAAAAATTAGCAAAAGATCGTGACGATGAATTAGAAATTATCGACCATTTTGTATTTGGTTGGCTTGAAAAGCTTTTAGTAGGGCAGGTTATTATCAATGGTCCTAAAACGGTAAAAGCAGGTCAGACTATTACAACGGAAATGTTGAATAGTTTATCTAAAGGGCAGTTTTGGCAAATTACCGTAGAAGATGCAAACGTAATGAATGAAATTCAGCAAGTGAAAAATCATTACGATGGGAAAAAAGATGCTCTTAATAAAAGATTTACTACTAAGGTAGAGAAGCTACAAAGCGGGGATGATTTACCTCAAGGTGCTTTAAAAGTGGTTAAAGTGTTTATTGCAACTAAGCATAAATTACAGCCCGGCGATAAAATGGCAGGAAGACACGGAAATAAAGGGGTTATTTCACGTATTGTACCTGAAGAGGATATGCCGTTTTTAGAAGACGGAAGGGTAGTTGATATTGTTCTTAATCCGCTTGGTCTTCCTTCTCGTATGAATATAGGGCAGATTTTAGAGACGCATCTTGGTTGGGCATCGATAAATTTAGCAAAGAAAATAGCAGGGTTAGTATTCGAATATCAAAATAAGCATATAGATATTGCTCAGATTAGAAAGTTTTTAATCGAGATGTACGGGGAAAATATTAATCCGATACTTGAAAGATCGGAAGAGGAAATAATTGCTTTTTGTAAGGAAGCAAGTAAAGGGGTATATTTTGCGACTCCGGTATTTGACGGTGCAAAAGTTGAAGATGTTAAAGATATGCTAAAACTTGCCGGTCAAGATCCTTCGGGACAAGTAAGATTAATTGACGGTAGAACAGGTGAATATTTCGATCGTTTAGTAACCGTCGGACAAAAATATTTATTAAAACTACACCATTTAGTAGATAATAAAATTCACTCTCGTTCTATAGGACCTTATAGTTTAGTAACGCAGCAGCCTCTTGGAGGAAAGTCGCATTTCGGTGGTCAGCGTTTTGGAGAGATGGAATGCTGGGCATTGCAAGCTTACGGAGCTGCGTATACGCTACAGGAAATGTTAACTGTTAAATCGGATGACGTAAACGGCAGAATCAAGACTTATGATTCGATAGTACGAGGCGAAAATAATTTTGAGTCAGGTATTCCTGAGTCATTTAACGTGATGATAAAAGAATTTAGGTCTTTATGTCTTAACGTAAAACTTGAAGTGACTTCTTAGGTTTTGTGAACATTTATAATTGATTTGCTATTCTGAGGTATTTTTTAGCGAAAATTAATAAGATTTTTGAAGGAATAGTTATTCTTATTTCAAAAAAATCTTATAATTTGCAGCAAAAAATAGCCGGAATTAAATCTTTTTGGAGATGTCCACAGAACCTGAATAAGACGTTACAAAGATGTCGTCCCTGCGTAAGGTTTGCTTGCGTGGGTCGTTTTTACCGTCATTGCGAGGAACAAAAAACTTTGTTGCATGGATAACTCATCGTCATTGCGAACGAGCATCGCTCGTGCGGCAATCCAGAAAAAGTAATAAAAAATGCTAATTCATAGCATTTTTTACTGGATTGCTTCGTCGAATTACTGTGTAATTCTTCTCGCAATGACGGGAAAACCGCTCCACGCAACAACGCCAGTCGCTTGCAATGATGATTATCCACACGGGAATGACATCACTATATAAGTCAAAGCATAGCAATCTAACAAAAAATAATTGTATTTTATAGTGCAAACAATTTTAAGGAAAAAGTATTTATGAGTGTAGTAAATTTTTACGGACAATTAAGTAATACTCAACAATTTGATCAGATAAGAATTAATATAGCAAGCCCTGATCAAGTGCGTTCATGGTCTTTTGGTGAAGTAACAAAGCCTGAAACCATTAACTATAGAACTTTTAAGCCTGAAAAGGATGGGTTGTTTTGTGCAAGAATTTTTGGTCCGGTAAAAGATTACGAATGTCTTTGCGGTAAATATAAAAGAATGAAAAACCGCGGTATTACTTGCGAGAAATGCGGTGTTGAAGTCACGGTTTCTAGAGTAAGACGTGAAAGAATGGGGCATATTGAGCTTGCAGCTCCTGTTGCTCATATTTGGTTTTTAAAATCATTACCTTCAAGAATTAGTACTCTTCTTGATATGACAATGAGAGATATAGAAAAAATTCTTTATTTCGAAAATTATGTAGTAGTTGATCCAGGATTGTCTATTTTACAAAAAGGTGAATTATTAAGCGAAGAAGAACTCCAAAAGGCAAAGGATAAATACGGCGAAGATGCGTTTACTGCTTCTATCGGTGCGGAAGTAGTACAACAAATGCTTAAAGAGCTTGATTTTCCTACTTTAAAAGAACAATTATACGAAGAATTACAAACTACTACTTCGGAAGTTAAAAAGAAAAAGTTAGTAAAGCGTTTAAAATTAGTAGAGGATTTTTTAGAATCAGAAAATAAACCTGAATGGATGATCATGGATGTTTTACCGGTTATTCCTCCTGAAATTAGACCGCTTGTTATGCTTGACGGCGGAAGATTTGCCACTTCGGACTTAAACGAGCTTTATAGAAGAGTTATTAATAGAAATAACCGTTTAAGAAAACTGATAGAGTCAAAAGCTCCCGATATAATAGTTAGAAACGAAAAAAGAATGCTACAAGAAGCGGTAGATGCGTTGTTTGATAACGGTCGCCGTGGAAGAGCTGCAAAAAATGCCAATAAACGTCCGTTTAAATCATTAAGCGATATGCTTAAAGGTAAGCAAGGACGTTTCCGTCAAAACTTACTCGGTAAGAGGGTAGACTATTCGGGACGTTCAGTTATCGTGGTAGGACCTGAGCTTAAGCTTCACCAGTGCGGTTTACCTAAAAAGATGGCGTTAGAATTATTTAAGCCGTTCATTTATTCTAAGCTTGAGTTATACGGTATTGCTACAACCATTAAAGCCGCAAAAAGAATGGTAGAGGCTGAAAAGCCTGAGGTTTGGGATGTACTTGAAGAAGTTATAAGAGAGCATCCGGTATTACTGAACAGAGCTCCGACGCTTCACAGACTAGGTATCCAAGCATTTGAGCCATTATTGATCGAAGGTAAAGCGATTCAGCTTCATCCGCTCGTTTGTGCTGCTTTTAATGCGGATTTTGACGGTGACCAAATGGCCGTACATATACCGTTATCGATTGAAGCACAGCTTGAAGCTAGGGTATTTATGATGTCTACCAATAACATCCTAAGCCCTGCAAATGGACGTCCTATTATTGTACCGGATAAAGATATAGTATTAGGCTTGTATTATTTAACTCTTGCGTTTGATAATGAAGCAGGGGAAGGCATGATGTTCTCGGATTTAGCCGAAATGGAGCATGCTTTATTTAATAAATTTATAACTATTCATACTAAAATCAAATATCGCCGTAACCAGTTAAATGCCGAAGGTAAAATAATTCCGGTTATAATCGATACTACTTACGGCAGGTTAATAGTCGGTGAATTATTGCCTTCTAATCCTAATATAGAATTTAAGTTTATCAATAAGCAGCTAACCAAAAAAGATATATCCTTAGTAATAGATTTGGTTTATCGTCACTGCGGTCAGAAAGCTACGGTGATTTTTGCCGATCAGTTAATGAAGCTTGGGTTTAAATATGCTTGTTCTTCAGGGATTTCTTTTGGAATGGATGATATGGTCGTGCCAAAATCCAAAAGCGAACATATTGAAGAAACACAGCTTGAAATAAAAGAATTTGAACAGCAATATTCAAACGGTTTAATTACTTACGGTGAAAAATACAATAAAGTAATTGATGCTTGGTCAAGATGTACCGATATGGTAGCTAATGACATGATGAAAGAAATTGCCACGCCTCCGGTTAATGATGATGCGAATCATCAAAAGATAAATGCTATATATATGATGGCTATCTCCGGAGCAAGAGGTTCGTTCCAGCAAATTAAACAGCTTGCAGGGATGCGAGGTTTAATGACCAAGTCAAACGGACAAATTATACCGACCCCTATTAAATCCAACTTTAAAGAGGGATTAAGCGTATTTGACTGCTTCAACTCTGCTAACGGAATGCGTAAAGGACAAATAGACACCGCTTTAAAAACGGCAAGTTCCGGTTATTTAACAAGGAAGTTAGTTGACGTTGCACAAGATTGTATTATTACCGAAAAAGATTGTGGAACGGATAAAGGTATTGAGGTAAAAAGCATTATAGAAGGCGGTGAAATCATTATACCTTTAGCCGAGAAGATTTTAGGGCGTACGGTTTCTATCGATATATTCCATCCGGTAACGAATGATTTGCTTCTAACCAAAGGTGAATTGATTAATGAAGCTAAATTGGAACAAATCGAATCTGCCGGTTTAGATAGAATTATGATTAAATCGGTATTAACTTGTGAAAGTGCTACTGGAATATGTAGCGTGTGTTACGGTAGAGATCTTGCTACCGGTTCCCTTGTTTCGGAAGGTGAAGCTATCGGGGTTATTGCAGCCCAATCGATCGGTGAGCCGGGAACGCAGCTTACGATGAGAACGTTCCACATCGGGGGAGCAGCGACAAAAGGAGCAGAAGTTTCTTCGGTTGAAGCTTCATATGATGCCAAAGTTAAGATTGTAAGCCGTAACGTCGTGATTAATTCTGAAGATCGCAAAATCGTTATGAGCCGTAACTGTGAGTTATTATTGCTTGATAATAACGGTAACGAGAAAGCTCGACATAAGATCCCGTATGGTGCTAGATTGCTTGTTGATGACGGTGACATGATAACTAAAACGCAAAAACTTGCCGAGTGGGATCCTTATACTATACCTATTATTACCGAGAAGTCAGGTAAAGTATTATTTAAAGATATGGTTGAAGGCATCTCGGTTCGTGATATAACCGATGAAGCTACGGGAATTCCTAGTAAGGTTATTATTGAGTCTAAGCAATATTCTCGAGGTGCAGAGTTGCGCCCGCGTATTCAGCTTTTAGATAGCAAAGGCGAGATTATTATGCTGTCAAACGGTTTAGAAGCAAGATATTATTTACCGGTCGGGGCTGTTTTAAGCGTAGAAGACGGGTTACAAATTTCGGTGGGTGACATCATTGCCCGTATACCAAAAGAATCTACTACTACTAAAGATATTACGGGTGGTTTACCTAGAGTTGCTGAGCTTGTTGAAGCAAGACGTCCTAAGGATCATGCGGTAATTGCCGAAGTAGACGGTAGAGTAGAATTCGGTAAGGACTATAAATCTAAGAGACGTATTATAATCCATCCGATCGACGGTAGCATGGGTATTGAATATATGGTACCGAAAGGGAAACACGTGGTGATTAATGAGGGTGATTTCGTTAAGAAAGGTGACTTATTAATTGACGGTAACCCGGTACTTCAAGATATCTTGAAAGTGATGGGTGTGGAAGCTCTTGCGAATTATATGGTTAAAGAGATTCAAGCGGTTTATCGTCTACAAGGCGTGAAAATTGATGAGAAGCATATAGAAGTTATTATTCGTCAGATGTTACAAAAAGTAGAAATTAGCGAGTCAGGTGGAACTACTTTCTTAGATGGTGAAAAAATAGATCGCAAAGAGTTTGAAGAAGTAAATGAAAAAGCCATTAAAAACGGCTTAAAACCTGCCGAAGCTCAATTAATATTACAAGGTATTACTAAAGCATCTCTACAGACTAGGTCATTTATCTCGGCTGCTTCGTTCCAAGAGACAACTAGGGTGTTAACGGAAGCTGCTATTGCCGGTAAAGTCGATAAGCTAAGAGGTCTGAAAGAAAACGTGATAGTCGGACGTTTAGTACCTGCCGGAACCGGTTTCTTTATGGATAGAATGCGTAAACTTGCTGCAAAGCTTGATGAGGAAAACGTATAGGTTGTTGCGTGATGTCATCCTGTTTGTGTAGATCAGTTCCATCGCTGTCATCCCGTGATTTATTCACGGGATCCAGTTAAGAATATCAATATTATTGATATTCTTAGTTATTTTTTTGGATACACCGTGGACAAGCCATGGTATGACAACCAAAAAGGGTTTCTCAATCCACGCAAGTAAACCTTACGCATGGATTACTCAAATTTATTTATTTCCCTTTTTCTACACCGGGTTTACAGAATAATTTTCCTAAACATAGGAAAGAATATATCCCGCAGAAACCGATAATTATATATAGTATTTTAACTAAAATCGGTAATGAGCCGAATAAAAGAGTTACTAGATTAAGGTTAAATAACCCAATTAGTCCCCAATTTATAGCACCTATAGAAGATAGTAAATGTATAACGGTAATAAGTGGATTACTTGAAGTGTTTATTAACATAATTTTCCTCTTGTTGGATGATTTAATCTTTATAGAATGTTAAGATTTTATGAAATCTTACAATTAGTCTACCGTAATAATGAGAACAATGTCTATTAAAATCGTTAACAGCTATAAAGAATTTAATAAATTATGATTAATTTAGCTTTCAATTTCTTTTACTATGGCACTTTTAAATATTTATTTGACAAAAATAAATACATGCATATATACTTGAAATTATTACATAGCAATGTCATTTTTTCATGGAAGTTTTAAGAGATAATTTATTATCTAAAGTCAAAGAAGAATATTTAATCCACCAAGTTTACGGTCTAATAGGACCAAGGCAATCAGGTAAAACAACATTAGCAAAATCTTATTTAGATAGTATAGAAATACCTAAACATTTCTTTGATTGTGAAAACCCCTTACATTTAGCTAGGCTTGAAAATCCGATGCTTACTTTTCAAGAATTACAAGGATTGATAGTAATTGACGAAGTACAATTAAGACCCGATTTATTTCCTGTGCTACGTGTAATTGTAGATAATAATAAAGAAAGTAAGTTTCTAGTTACAGGCAGTGCTTCACGTGACTTACTAAACCAATCTTCTGAAACTTTAGCAGGAAGAATAGGTTATCATCAGGTTACTCCTTTTTCACTCGAAGAAGTTAAAGATTGGAAATTATTATGGAAAAGGGGAGGATTTCCAAAGTCATTTTTAGCCGCTTCTAATAAATTGAGCGAGCGATGGCGTGATGAATACATCAAAACTTTTTTAGAAAGAGATATATTAAACCTTGGTTTTGATGTAACCCCTTCTATTGTTAATAAATTATGGCGTATGCTTAGTTTTATGCAAGGTCAAGTTTTAAATATTCATCATTTAAGTCAATCCTTGGGCATAGATCAACGTACCGTTAAAAGGTATCTTGATATTTTGGAAAGTGCTTTTATGATTACTTTATTGAGACCATGGCATAATAACTCAAAAAAACGTGAGGTAAAATCTTCTAAAATATACATTAGAGATAGTGGTTTACTACATAGGTTACTTGGACTATCAGATGAAGAAATAGAATTTAATCCAAAACTTGGTGCTTCTTTTGAAGGCTTTGCTATTGAAGAAATAATACGTCATTTTAATGCTTATGAAACTTCTTATTTTTGGGCTACTCATAGCGGTGCCGAACTTGATTTACTTATAACAAACGGAATAAAGAAAATAGGCTTTGAGATAAAATATACCGAAAGACCTAAGATAACAAAATCAATGAATATTGCTTTTAATGACTTAGGATTAGAACATTTATATTTAATAATTCCAAGCAACGAAAAATTTAAACTATCTGAAAATATTACTTGTATAGGAATTGAGCAACTTAGTAATATACTCTTAATAAATGAAGAGTAGGTAGACGAAGCTCAATTTGGAAAAGAGCAAGGAGGCTGTAAGCCGAGGAGCGGAGCGTACTATAGTACGTGAGCATTCGAGGTCTTACAAAGACGACGTAGCAAATTTTGAGGGATTCAGCGAGTATCTAGCTTTTCTTGAAAGTTTGGTATATTACGGGTATAACGAAAATCGTAAATACAGTACCGACGCTTAAGCCTCCTACTATCACAAAGCCGATGGAGTTACGGGCAGCAGCTCCGGCACCGCTAGCAAAAACTAAAGGCACGCTACCGACTATTGCCGCAAGCGTAGTCATTAGAATCGGACGTAGACGGAGTTTACAAGCCTCTATTATAGCCTCCCTAACTTTCATGCCGTTTTCTTTTAAATGGTTAGCAAATTCTACTATCATAATAGAGTTTTTAGTAATTAATCCGATCAAAGTAATAAGCCCGATATTGCTATACATATTAAGGCTATTTCCGGCAAGCCAAAGGGCAAGCACGCCGCCGGTTATAGAAAAAGGTACGGCAAGTAATATTAACAAAGGATCTATAAAACTTTCAAACTGAGCGGCAAGCACTAAATAGATAAATATAAGTGCAAAGCCGAAAGTTATAAGCATATTGCTATCGGCTTCTTTCATTTGTTTAATTTCGCCTATATATTCAAGCGTAGTATTACTGGGATCAAGCAGTTTATCGGCTATTTTGTTGATTTCCTTAATTGCATCGTCAATTTTTTGATCAGGGGCAAGATCGGAAGAAATAGTAACTGATTTTGAATTATTATAGTGATTATATGATTTTACCGATATTTTTTCTTTAATATTTGCTATCGATTCAAGAGGTAACATGCTGTTATTTTTCAGCGGAATCAGAATTTTACTAAAATCGTTAATGTTGCTACGGTCTTTTTGGTTGAATTGTAACATCACGTCATAGAGGTCGTTACCCATCCTAAAATCACCAACTTGCTGACCCGCAAGTAGATACTGCACCGTTCTGCCGATATTTAACATATTAGTGCCGTATAAATAAGCCTTATCACGATTAACGTCTATTGCGATAGTCGGCATCGCCGATTGTAAATCCCTGTCGACGTTTAAGAAGATAGAGTTTGCTTTCATTATATCTATAAATTGCTGTGAAATTTTATCTAAATCTTCATATTCAAGATTTGTTTGGAGGGTAAATTCAATAGGACTATTGGCATTGCCGCTAACCAGTGAACGAGGATCCATAGCAAAAACCGACATACCTGCTATTTCGGAAAATTGTTTATTTAGCAGATTTTTTATGGTTTCCTGCGACCTAGAACGCTCCTCCCAGTCTTTTAGAGGTACATAAGCGAAAACGTTATCGCTTCCGTTTGCTCCTATTACCATTAAATAGCCCAGTATATCTTTGTAATTAGCAAGTATCTTTTCTGCTTCTATTACTACTTCGGTAGAATGCTCTAAACTAGAGCCTTCCGGACCTTTAAAGGAGAGTTGCAGAAAACCGTCATCCTCTTGAGGTACAAAGGTTTTTTGAACAAATTTAAAACTAATAATCAGTACTACAAACGATGCAGCAATAACAAGTATAAATTTCTTTTTATTATCGAAAGTAAGATTTAAGTAATAAATATATTTATTTTGCAATAATTGCAAAAATTCGTTAAATTTAATTAAAAATTTTGGCAGCGGTGCGTGTTGTTTAGTAACCATACGGCTTGACATCATGGGTGTTAAGGTTAAAGCAACAAAACCTGAAAACAGAACGCAAAATGCTAAAGTCCAAGCAAATTCTATAAATAATTTCCCGATAAAACCTTCTATGAAACCGACCGGTAAGAATACGGCAGCAAGGGTGATAGTCATGGCAATAATAGCAAAGCCAATTTCTTTAGAAGCAAGAATCGCTGCTTCCATAGGTTTATGCCCCATTTCATTATATCTGAAAATATTTTCGAGCATCACTATTGCATCATCAACGACTAAACCGATCGCAAGTATCATGGCAAGTAAGGTAAATATATTGATGGAAAAGCCAAAAGCATACATCACGCTAAAAGTACCTATCAAAGATACGGGAATCGTGACAAACGGAATTAAAGTAATTTTAGCAGAAGCAAGGAATAAATAAGTTACTAAGATTACTAATATTAAAGCTTCAAAAATGGTTTGAAATACGGCATAAATTGAAGCTTTAACCGGTGTTGCTCCGTCATATGCCACACTTAAACTTATACCTTTCGGTATAGAAGGTTTGATTCTTTCAAGTTCTTTTACTACTTCATCGGATAAATCGATTACGTTAGCTTTTGATTCTTTGATCAATCCAAGAGCAATAGAGCTTTTGCCGTTATATCTAAAAATTACTTCCTCATCCGGAGAAGTTAAGGATATTTTTGCTACATCTTGTAATTTTAATATACTATTGCCGTGTACTTTTAGAATAATATTACCGAATTCTTCCGGTTTAGATAAAGAGCCTTCAAGGGTTACTATAAAATTATTAATTCCTGTCTTAATATTTCCTGCCGGATAGTCTTTATTCTGCTCTCTTATTGCCGATTCAATTTCTAATAAGGAAATTTTATGCTGATATAGTTTTTTGGGGTCAGGCTCTATGCTCATTATATATTTGCTGCCGCCGTAAATTTGAGATTGCCCTACGCTTTCAAGTTTATCGAGAGGAGTTTGCAAGTTATCTTCAACGATTTTTGTTAATTCCAAATCACTATATTGATCACTTTCAATACTTATAAAAAGGCTGGGAAAGCTATCGGCATCAAGCTTTGCAACTGATGGAGCTTTCATATCCTGAGGAAACATATACGTTATATCGGATATTTTAGATCGCACGTCGTTTAATGCTACTTCGATATCGGTAGAAAGTAAAAAAGAAAGGGTGATACTACTCTTGCCGGTTGAGCTTTGGGAGGTTATATAATCTAGGTTTTTGACGGTTTTTAAGGCTTTTTCTATACGGGTCGTAATCTGCTTCTCCATATATAAAGCATCTGCACCCACATAAATAGCATTGACGTTTATAATCGGAATCGAAATATCAGGCGTACCTCTAATTTGCAGCTTAGTAAAAAAAATTGCTCCAAGGGCTACGATAACCAAGCTTAAAACAGTAGCAAATACAGGACGTTTAATACAAATTTCAGATAATAACATTTTTAATACTTTCTTTTACTAGGCTCTGTGAACAAAATAAATTTATTAGTGTAATGATAAATTTTTACCCTAATTATTGACTTATATCCAGCTTTAAAAGTAAAACTGATGTAAAATGGCTACATTTTTCCTATAAATGATATAATTAAACATATATTTAAAACTTTATAAATAACTGACATTTGCAGGGAACTAAGACGTTTGTTATAATTAACTAACAAAATTAAAAAATAAAAAATATATTGATGTACATTATTGCTAGTTGTATATATTGTACTACGATACACTAATTTAACCCATTAAAAGAGAGTTAATTTTATATGAGCACACATAAAAAAGAACCAAAAAAAATGAATAAAACCGAATTTGTCACATTCATGACCGAACATAGTCATCATCATAAAGGTACAAAAGCGTTAACAAAAGCTGATGCAGAAAAGGCTCTTAATTGGGTGCTTGATTCTATAGTGAATGCTACTAAGCATCATCATAATATTAATATTACGGGCTTTGGTTCTTTTGGAATACATCATAGAAAATCACGTGACGGACGTAATCCGAAAACAGGAGCAAAAATGACTATACCTGCATATAACCAACCTGTATTTAGAGCCGGTAGCAAATTAAAAGAAGCTTGTAACCATAACTAAATTTTAGTTGTTGTTGCGTGGATTGGAAAGTCAGTTTGGTTGTCATACCGTGGCTTGTCCACGGTATCCAGAAAAAAATATTTAATAAAATAAACATATAAAAAACTAAATTTTTTATATGTTTAACTGGATCCCGTGAATAAATCACGGGATGACAATAGTACAAATAATCCACACAAGCAACGCCTTCCTGCTTTTGCAGAAATGACATCAGTAGCTCAACCATTTACCAATATTAAATTCCTATAAACTATGCTAGCTGAACGTCTTGAGTTTAGTTTAAACCATAATAAGTTACATAATAGCTGGATTATTGAAGCTGAAAATGTAGAAGAAGCATTAAAAGATTTACAAAATTTTGTACATTCTAAGCTTTTTAATGATAATATTCCTCTTGAAAATCATCCTGATTACCGCTTAATCGCTAAAGAAGTTTCGAGCGTAGTTAATACAAAAAATATATCTATTGAACAAATAAGGAAATTACAAGAATTCTTAAGCAAAACTTCCGGTATTTCCGGTTTTAAGGTAGCCGTAATTTATGGGGCGGATCTTATGAATTTGAATGCGGCAAATTCCTGCTTGAAAATTCTGGAAGATACTCCGAAAAATAGTTATATTTTCCTAATTACCTCAAGAGCTGCAAGTATCATCTCTACCATTAGATCGAGATGTTTTAAAATTAGTATTAGATCATCTCAAAATTATATTAGACCTCTTTCGAAACTCGCTTATGGTAGGGAATTTGAAGGAGACACGGAACCTCGATCCGCAGCGTACATAGACGTACGTGAGGATTCGAGCACCGGATCGACGTACAAATTACCAGCAGAAGTAGAGTTCCGAAAGAGGTCTATAGAAAACGAATCATATTCTAGGTTTATACAACCGATTGCAAATAATGAATATCTAAATATCCTTAATCTTTTCGGTTCGAAAGATAGAGAGTTATGGTTAGATTTCATTGATAATATATTATTATTAATGAACCGAATCTTAAAAAAATCTATCGGTATGAATATTGAGTTTTCAGATTTAGAAAATAAAATATTTCATCAATTACCAAATCGTCAACCTTCGTACTTAATCCAAAAATTTAATAATATAAAAAAGCTAATATACGATACCGTAGATTATGACCTTGATCTAAAAGCAAGTTATATATTAGTAACGGCTAAATTTCTATCTTAAATCTATAAATATCTCTTTATTAAAAGCAATTGTGCTGCCTATTATTTTTATATGTTCTTCAAACATTGGGATATTATTTGTGGTAACCTCAACGGGTGTTTTAAAATTATTATGTTGTAAGATTAATTCAGTACATATATTAATATTTGTATTATTAAGTAACTCACATATTAATAATATCGTATCTTGAACAGCTAATTTTATTATTTTATCATTTATAGATTTATTAGAATATTCTGAGTTCATTAATTTTTTAAAGCTTTTAATTTTGAATAAAAAATTTTTATTTGGTTTTGATAGATTATTGTCGAAATCACGTGCAAAATTTAAAATTTGCTCTTTTTTACTATTGGTAATAAAAAAAGCAGAATTTGTTAGGTCATGTTGTAGTTCTTCTATGGTATTATAGGTTTGAGATATATTACTAATTATAGAGGTTATATTTTTAAGCTTTTTATTCTGTGTAATATTATATACCTCATTAATTATATTATTTATAACTTCTGTAAAATTACCAATAACCGGTAAGTGTTTCGTAATAATATTTATTTTATCAAAAGCTGTTTTTGTATTATTTGCTAATGTTTCCTGTGGCTTGTGTGCGTAATTGGTATTATATGTAAATAATTCTGTGCTCAAGGTGCAGTGTGCATGAAAGAAGTTTAATAAAGTCCAATAGAAAGTTTTATAATAAAGCGATAATAAAGGATCTTGGTCTTCTAAAAGTTTTATGTCTTCTTTCATTTTAGCCTTATCCATAGTATCTTGTAAAATAAAATTATGATTCTGTAGCAGCTCTGTATTTTGTTTTAATTGGTTTCTATCTTCTTGAGTTATTTTATCGCTTTCTTCCAAATCATATACTTGACCTTGTAGTTTTTTTAAATCATCTTGCATTTCCACAAATTGATCTGAAAAACATGTAGTATCTTTATAAGTAGGAGGTCTTAATTCATCTGTTTCTTGCTGTAAGTTACTTACCGTATCTTTTGAGTTTTCAGTCTTAAAGTCATTAAAAATTTTTGCAGTATCTTTTAGTGTAGAATTAGTATTTAAATCGAACATTTGTTTTTGTAGAGTTTGAAGCTGATCTTTTATATCGCTTACTTGCTCTCTTAATTTTTGGTTCTCTTGACCGTAAGAATATTTTGTAAAATTATTTAGATGTTTTAGAGTTTTATATTTATAGCGGTAAATATAATTGGTGGGATGAATTTTGAGTGCTTCTTCAAAAGCTTTTAGTGCTTGTGTATAGTAGCCTAAGTGGTAAAAATGTTGTCCTTTTAAAAAATAATAGAAGCTTCTTATTTTAGTCATAATATAACCTCATAATTAAATTGTAATTTAGAATTTAATTAAAATGTTACGTATCATGATACCTTAATTATTAATAAAAATTTAATTTATTTTAATATTAAGCTAAGACGCTTTAATAGATAATTACCAGATTTTATCAGGTTTTGTAATTAATTAATTTTCTGTTTAAAAATTTTTATATGTAACATAAAAGTCACAAATATTATTGTTGCTAAAATATGTTCAGCGGAATATATTAAACTGATTATTTTATCAGATTATGTATTTCTATGTTTAAAACTTTAACGCAAAATTTAACGAAAATCTTTGATCGACTAGTAAGTTCGGGGCTTCTAACGGAAGATCAAATAGATGCTGCTTTAAGAGATGTAAGGGTTGCTCTTTTAGAGTCGGATGTTGCATTGCCGGTGATAAAAAATTTCGTTGCAGAAGTTAAACAAAAAGCGTTAGGGCAGGAAGTTATTAAATCCGTTTCACCCGGGCAGATGATAATTAAAATTATCCATGAAGAGATGATAAATATTTTATCTTCTAGTGAAGATGAGATAAAGCTAAATTTAAGTGCAAAACCGCCGGTGAATTTTTTGATGGTGGGCTTGCAAGGTAGCGGTAAAACCACGGCGAGCGGCAAGCTTGCATTGCGTCTTAAAAATCAAAATAAAAAAGTTTTGTTGGTATCGCTTGATACTTATAGACCGGCGGCACAAGAACAATTAGAAATTTTGGCAAACTCGGTAGGAGTAAATTCGCTACCTATCGTTAAAAATGAAAAGCCCCTTGATATAGTAAAAAGAGCTATGGCGGAGGCTAAAATTTCTGCCTATGACGTGGTAATTTATGATACTGCCGGCAGAACGCAAATCGATCAAGAGATGATGGCGGAAGCGGTAGCAATCAAAAAGATAGTAGAGCCTACCGAAACTTTGCTTGTTATTGACAGCATGACGGGACAAGATGCGGTAGTTACGGCAAGTAGCTTTAATGAAAAGCTAGAGATTTCCGGATTGATTTTATCAAGAATTGACGGTGATTCTAAAGGCGGTGCGGCACTTAGCGTAAAATATATTACCAGCAAGCCGATTAAGTTTTTAAGTAGCGGGGAAAAATTAACCGATTTAGAAGAGTTCGATGCTAAACGTATTGCTTCTCGAATACTTGATATGGGAGATATTATCTCATTCGTTGAAAAAGCGGCAAGTATAGTAGATAGAGAACAGGCGGAAAAAACGGCAGCTAAGCTAAAAAAAGGTAAATTTGATTTAAATGATTACTTGCAGCAAATGAGAAGTATACAAAAAATGGGTGGTTTCGGTAGTATACTCGGCATGTTACCTGGTAGCGGTAAGATTATGGATCAGATAGATCAGTCGAAATTAAACGGTAAAATAATTGAGCATCAAGAAGCAATCATTTTATCTATGACTCCAAAGGAGCGAAAAAATCCCGATATTATCAATGCTTCCCGCAGAAAACGTATAGCCCTAGGAGCCGGAACTACGGTACAAAAGGTAAATATCTTGCTAAAACAATTTAAGCAAATAAGCGATATGATGAAAAAAGTAAGCAGTATGAACCCTAAAAACTTACTTCGTAGCGGACTTGGAAAATTGTTCTCTTGAATCGGTTTTCCGTCATTGCGAGCGACTGAAGGCGTTGTCGCATGGCTCTGGATGTCATTCCCGCGTAGGCGGGAATCCAGTGTAAAGCGAGATAAATCGAGCTTTTAATTTAAAAAATTTGCTGTATTGATGTTTTTTTCTGGATTCCCGCCTACGCGGGAATGACATCAAGCGGTTTTGCCGAGCCATGCAACGCTGCGACTGAAAGGAGCAAAGCAATCTCGTGAAGCAGAACTCCTGAGATTGCTTCGTCAATGCTATGCATTTCCTCGCAATGACGACTTAGATACATAATATCAATCAATCTTTAGCTTCAAACTATTTGCAAAAAATGTAAAGAGGTTGGTAAAGTAATCCGCACTATCCTTTAAATCACTACCGCTACCGTGACCGCTATCACTACTTTCTATAAAATAGGTTTTAGTGTTAGGGTTTTTCTCAAGCACATACTCAAAGATTCGTCCATGCCATGGATGTACACGCTGATCTAATACCGAATCAGTAATAAGTACAGTCGGATATTTTGTTGTTAAAGATAAATTTTCTAGCGGAGCATATTTTTTGATATGTACTAAATCTTCAGCTTTTGCCGGATCGCCATATTCCGTAACCCAAGAAGGACCGGCACTAAATTCAGTATAACGTACCATATCAAGTACCGGCACTTCACATGCTACCGCTCCGAATAAATCAGGACGCTGAGTCATTGCAACACTTACTAATAAGCCGCCGTTACTTCCGCCATGAATCCCTAAATACTCAGGACTGGTAATATTTTGCTTCACTAAATCTTCGGCAACTGCAATGAAATCGTTAAAGCCGGTTTGGCGTTTTGCTCCTTGAGCTGCTTTATGCCACTCAGGACCGAATTCACCGCCGCCTCTAATATTGGCAAGTACGTTAACTCCACCGTTTTTAACCCATACTTCATTTTCCGTGCGTGAGAAATACGGCGAATTAATCAGTTGAAAACCACCATATGCGGTTAGTAATGTTGGGTTTTTACCGTCAAATTTCGTGCCTTTTTTATATACAACAAAATATGGTATTTTTACTCCGTCAGAGCTTGTTGCTTCTTTCTGTTCTACAACGTAATTTTCACTATCAAAAGGATATAAAGCTTTTCTGATAACTTTTAACTCATGAGCTTTATCCCATAAATATATGGTTGGCGGCACTATAGAATTTTCTATAGTAATTAACGCATCTTCTTCATCATCATAAGAAGTCATACCAAAAATTGCATTCTCATAAGGTAGTTTTAAGGTTGTCGGTTTTGTCCATTCATTATTTTCTAACGTAAACGTGACTACTTTTGAAACAACATTCTCATAGCTAGCTAAAAAGACGGTATCTTTAGTTATTCCTACAAACTCAAACACTTCTCGTTCAGTCGGGGTAAATAATATTTTTAAGCTAGCTTTATCGCTATCTTCTTTTAAAAGATCTTGCCAATGTATGGCAACAAGCGAACCTGCTTTTATATTAGTATCGTTAAATTGCCAATCAGAACGCAATAACCAAAATACATATTCTTTAAATGAGCCTTGTGGAGTTGCATCTGACGGCATATTTATTTTTTGTAGTTTTAAGTTTTCATCTGAAGAATCTAAAATATAATTATCATAATTATAAAAATCTTTACCTACTGATATGAATATTAAAGATGAAGAAATATCGTCAGCTAAAAGTTTACCGGCATGGACCCACATATATTCTTTTGGTATTTCAATGATTTTCTTAGCTTGCTCTATAGGCTCTCCACGCTTCCATATATATAAAGAGTTTGGGTATAGTGAATTTGTAACGTCTTCTTTATGTAAAGCAAAGTTAGAAATAATAGTATCTTGATCTATCCAAACACCATCTGTAAATTTACCTTCTAACAACTTTCCATCGCTAGTTCTTGGCTCAAAGCCATTTTTGACAAAATCTTTTTTCTCTAAATCCCATTCTCTAAAGAATGTTTCGTCTTTACCGCCAAATGACATAGTAATTAAGAAGCGATTAGGGTTTTGAAAGTTACGGCTCACACCACGGCGCATTACTTTTTTGCCAAGTTTTTGAGATAATTTATCAAAATCGATTAAAACTTCCCAATCCGGCTTTTCCTTAGAATAATTCTCAACTAAAGTTCTACGCCATAAACCTTGTGGATTTTTATCATCCATCCAAAAATTATACACATGTCCTTTGCGTATAGCACCGAAAGGAGTTTTTCTTTGATCAAAAAATATAGATTCTATCTCTTTTTTAATAGGTTTATATTCCGGCATAGACTTAAAAGAGTCTTTAGTTTTATCCGTTCGGTCTTTTGCCCATTTTAGAGCTTCTTTCCCTTCAGCTTCTTCTAAAAACTTAGTATCCTTGGGGTTATATATTTGTTGATTATTGTTTGCCATAGATTCAACACAGAAAATTACTAGAATAAAGGTAAGTTTTTTGTACAAGTTAATCATCTTGCTATTCCTTGAGTTTTGTAGTATTTGATAAATTTAAAAAGAGATATCAAATATTAATTTAAAAATCAACAAATAATTATTATGAATACGACAAAAGAAATGATAACAAATTTTATTGATGCACTTTTTGAACCGGATAGCCCATGGGAAAAGGTTGCAAAATATGTTGAAGGTAAAGGAAAATTCATCCATCCAATACTTGATATTGCTACTATTTATGATTTACATTATGGGCTTATCGATTTTCGTAAAAGTTTTCCTGATATGACTCAAACCGTTGAATCAGTTGGAGTTTTTGAAAATGGAAATTTAATTGCCAAAACGTTTGCTTCAGCAACATTTAAAGAAGACTTTGCTAACTTTAAAGCAAACGGTAGATATTGGCGTATTCCGGTATATTGGGAATTTGAATTAAATAACGGAAAGATTAGGGTCGCTTCAGAATTAGCTAACCATCATGCAATTAATAATCAATTGGGTCTTGCCTTATTTAAAGCACCGTTTGAATTAGAGTAATATTTTATTTTCAATTTATAGTTGCAAAAATAATATTAATGATGTATTTATAATAAGATATATCATTAATATTATATGTCTAAGAAGCTTAAGCACGATGAGATTATACGCAGTGCATTTGAGAACCACCTAGTTGCCAAAGAGTTTTT
>DYDX01000010.1 GCA_020404425.1 Rickettsia endosymbiont of Pyrocoelia pectoralis | reverse complement strand
GGCTTTACCCTTAATTCCTAATGCCATATCTTTTTGAAATACTGAACAATTTGAAATTAACGATAGAATTATTTGGCTAAGGCATTCTAGCCTTGATTCTTTCCAAGAAAAGTGGAGTATCAACGATTGGGGTAGTATTTTGGGGAGTTTGTGCCAACGGAATTATTACCGTATACTACGGCACTTCCCTGATTTCAAGCCTGTTCCATTCTATCTTTCGCTAATTTTGTCCGGTGCTATAGAATAAATCACGGGATCCAGTTAAAAATATCAATATTATTGATATTTGTAGTGGTTTTTCTGGATCTAGTTCCCAAGCCACGGTATGACATCGAACAGGCTTTTCCGATCCACACAAGCAACGCCATTACGGAATGACATCAATCACTTTCTAATTCTTTATATTCGACTTTTATTACCTCATAAGATTTAGAGCCTCCGGGCGTATTAACCTCTACTTCATCCCCTACGGATTTACCTATTAAAGCCTTGGCTATAGGCGACACAATCGACACTCTTTTTTTAGTTATGTCGGCTTCATATTCACCGACAATAATATATGTCAATTCTTCTTCAGTATCGTCATCGATTAAAGTAACTGTAGCTCCAAACTTTATGCTATCTCCCGATAATTTACCGATATCAATAATTTCTGCTCGTGCTGTTTTGCTTTCAAGTTCTTGAATACGTGCTTCTATAAGCTCTTGCCTTTCTTTTGCCGCTTTATATTCTGCGTTTTCAGATAAGTCCCCATGATCCCGTGCTTCTGCTATATCTTCGCTAATTTTTTTGCGTTCTACATATTTTAAATGCTTAAGATCTTGTTCTAATTTTTCCAAACCTTTAGCAGTAATATAAAATTTTGCTGTCATAATATGTATTATATTGTATAAATTTAGTAACTTTAATATAGTTTATTAGGTTTTATTCTAAGACCCAAGTATATTTATAATAGTTGAATTTGTCAAATATAGTAAAGAAGTTAAATTATGTTCAATTTCTTTTACTATAAGCCTTTATTTAATAAAATTAGTAATTTCATGGATATTAAAGATTTTGACTTTGAGAAAAGACGCAAAGCTTTTCACCTAAGTGCTATTATATTACCTTTATTATACGTATTTGTTTCAAGAACTACTATTACTTTTTTATTATTTATAATAACTGCTCTAACTTTATATTTAGATATATCACGTCATAATAATATAAAGATTAGCGAATTTGTTGCTAAGCTCTTTAGTAAAATTATCAGGTCCGGCGAGAGTAACGGCACTTTTGTTTTAAGCGGCGTTAGTTTTATGATGCTTGGTTTTTTCCTAACCGCTCTTCTTTTTCCTAAAAATTTAGCAATTTGTTCTTGGCTGGTTTTAATCATTTCAGACTGCTTAGCTGCTCTTGTAGGTGCAAAAATAGGCAAACCCCTAGATAACGGTAAATCGATTGCAGGTTCTACTGCTTTTTTAGCTTCTGCAATATTTATAAGTATATTCACATATTTTTACTTAGGGTTTAATACAAGTTTTGTTATCATAATAATAAGTTCGATAGCAACTACCGCAGCTGAATTTTACTCGAAGGATTTGAAAGTCAACGATAATGTATTAGTGCCTCTTACCTATTGTTTCTCTACTGCCATTTTTTCTTATATAATTTAATATGCGAGTTACTCCGGAATTTTACGAGCTTTTAAGAAACCGCATTAATGTTTCTGATGTTGTCAGGCAAAAAGTATTATTGACCAGAAAGTCGGGTAATTACGTAGGTTTATGCCCTTTTCACCAAGAAAAAACTCCGTCTTTTACCGTTAACGATAGCAAAAGATTTTTCTATTGCTTTGGTTGCAAGGCAGCCGGCGACGTTATTAAATTCACGTCTAATATTAGCGGTTTATCTTATAGCGAATCTGCTATAAAACTTGCTACCGATTACGGCATAGAAATCCCTAAATTAACCGAAAAGCAAAAAGAACTTTACGAAGAATCGGATGAAATACTAAATATTCTAGAGCTTGCCAATAAGTTTTTTAGGTCGCAATTAACACCCGAAATATTAAACTATTTATATGCAAGGAATATTACCGAGCAAACAATAAAAGAATTTTCCATAGGTTTTGCTCCTAGAAATAACAAGTTTGAAAATTTTTTTCGTGATAAAAATATATCCAATATTCAGCTTGGGAAAGCCGGTTTAATAGGCAAGCGGGAAAACGGCGAAATATATAATTTATTTTCTAACCGCATAACGATTCCGATCAGAAATATCTATAATAAAATTGTCGGATTTGGCGGCAGAGTTATAGGCGAAGCTTTACCTAAATACTTAAATTCACCGGAGACCGTAATATTTCAAAAAAGCGAAATTCTCTACGGTGAACATAAAGCAATAAGTAGTAGCTACAAAAAAAATTACTCGATTTTAGTAGAAGGTTATTTTGACGTTATTGCTTTACATCAAGCAGGTTTTAGTGAGGCGGTAGCAAGTCTCGGCACTAGCGTTACCGAAAATCATTTACATAAATTATGGCGGGCAGGGGATGAAATTATAGTATGCCTTGATGGGGATAATGCCGGAATAAAGGCAAGTATCAGAGTTATTAACTTAGCCCTCCCTCTCATCAATAGCGATAAAAAAATCTCTTTTATAAGATTACCGAGCGGTCTAGATCCTGATGATGCAGTAAATAAAAACGGAGCAGATTTTTTTGCAAAGCTTATAGATAAAAGAATCAGCCTATCCGAAATGATTTGGCATATAGAATATTCGGGTAAGAATTTTAAAACTGCCGAAGAGAAAGCCGGACTAGAGAAAAATCTAAAAGATTATTCTGCTAAAATACTAGATAGTAACTTAAGAGCCAGCTATTACAGATTTTTTAAAGATCAGATATGGCAAAATTTAGTAACCAAACAACAAAAAACTACACCTAAAAACTTAAACTTATTACCTTCAAGCCCAGAATATTCGGAACTCGAAATGTTAGAATATGCATTTTGTGCTTTATTGGTTAAATTTCCGCAAATAATGCAAGAAGAGGAAGTTAGCAATTTTATATTTAACTTAAGTTTCAATAACAAACAACTTGAAGAATTCCGTAATTGGTATTTAAGGGAAATTATTGAAAATGACGTAGAGTTGGGCAAAATTGGCTCAATTGTGGAAAAAACTAGCTTTTTTGATATTTTTTTACTATTATCAGAAGCGGACAATTTATTTTTAAGTATATCATTTAATAAAGATAACCCACGCTTAGATTTATTATGGCAATGGCTGCATAAGAAATATTATTTGGTAAATTTGCAGCAAGAATATACTTACACTATAAGTAACCTCGATGATCACGAGAAAATTTTATTTTATAAAGAAGAAATTTTAAAAACCGCAAACGAACTTCGAATTTTAAACGAATCTTTTATTAATCAATAACTGAACCGGCATAGGTATTTAATGAGCAATAATGTAGTAGATAATGATTTAGACAATATAGATAAGTTAATTAAAAAAGCTAAATCTAAGAAAGAACCGGTAACTTACGGCGATATAAACGATGCTATCCCGCAAAGCAAAAATACCTCTATAAGAAAATTAGAGGAGGTTATGTTAAGGTTTGCCGATGCCGGAGTAGTTATTTTAGAAGACGAAGCAGAAGAAGATATCAAGCTTGATATCGGGATGGAGGAAGAATTTAAGTTATCTACCAATGTTGATCATGAAGCAGAAGAAGAAGCAGAAGAAGAAAATTTAGGCACAACGGATGATCCGGTAAGATTATACCTTAAAGATATGGGAGGTGTTGATCTACTTACACGAGAAAACGAAGTAGAGATAGCCAAAAGAATTGAAGAGGGACGAAAAACGATGACTGCTTCGTTATGTAAAAGTCCGATCGCTATGGCTTATCTTATAAAATGCTATGAAGATTTAGTGAACGAAGAAATGTTATTGCGTGATTTAATAGATCTAGAAGCCAATATGATGCATGACGAGGACGAAGTGCATGACGGCGACGAAGATCATAGCAGTGATTCAGAAAGCGAAGAACATGAAGAAAATCATTTATTGATATCTAAAGTAGAAACGCAAATATTGCCTAACATTATAGAACGCATGAAAAAAATTGCTTTCGTTTGTGAGGAGTTGTTAATCGAAACTAAACAAGCGTTTAAAAAAGCTTTTGATCCTAAAGTTTTGCAAAATAGTAAGAAATACAATAACAATTTAGAATTACTAATAAGTGAAGTTTCGGAAATACATTTTAACCCCAAGAGAATTGAAGCAATCTTAGGTAAAATGTACGGTATAAATCGTGATTTGATAAATAAAGAAACTGCTTTTTTAAAGCTTGCCGAAAAATATGGCATATCACGCCAGAACTTTTTAGACGAGTATATGGGCATTGTTATAAACGAAGCCTGGAAAGGAAAAATGCTCAAAAATAAAAAGACCGGCTGGAAAGAGTTAATAACTAAGGAATCGGATTATATAGACCAAATGATTGCCGAATTATCGGTTATAGAATCTAATACCGGTCTTTTAGTAAATGACTTTAAAAAATTGGTAAATACTATCCAAAAAAGCGAAAGGCAAACTTTGCAAGCGAAAAAGGATATGATCGAAGCTAATTTACGCTTAGTTATATCTATCGCTAAAAAATATGCCAATAGAGGATTACAGTTTCTAGATTTAATTCAAGAAGGCAATATCGGTCTTATGAAAGCGGTTGATAAATTCGAATATCGCCGCGGTTATAAATTCTCTACATATGCCACTTGGTGGATTAGGCAAGCTATAACAAGAGCTATTGCCGATCAAGCAAGAACTATACGTATCCCCGTGCATATGATTGAAACAATTAACAAGATAATTAGAACTTCAAGACAAATGCTTAATGAGTTAGGATACGAGCCGACAGCAGCAGAAATTGCTGCAAGACTCTCTATGCCGATCGATAAAGTACGAAAAGTTATGAAGATCGCTAAAGAACCTATCAGTCTTGAAAATCCCGTAGGTGACGATAAAGAAGGGAATAGTTATTTAGGTGATTTTATTGAAGATAAAAATGCGGTAGCTCCTATTGATGCCGCAATTCAGTCCAATTTACGGGAAGTTACGACCAGAGTACTTGCAACTCTTACACCTCGTGAAGAAAGAGTACTTAGAATGCGTTTCGGTATCGGTATGAATACCGACCATACTTTAGAAGAAGTCGGACAGCAATTTAAGGTCACTAGAGAACGTATAAGACAAATCGAATCTAAAGCATTAAGGAAATTACAGCATCCGATCCGTTCTAAAAAACTTAATAGCTTCAGAACGGGAGGTAAACGTACTGACGGTAATCCTTCCGATTTGCTGGAAGCATAGTATACCTTTGATACTTCAAGATTGAAGTATCAAAGGTATACCCCAAAGTAAAATGAAAAGTAGGTATACGAAGATCAACTTGGAAAAGAGCAAGGAGACTGTAAGCCGAGGAGCGGAGCGTATACTTAATACGTGAGCATCCGAGGACTTACAAAGACGACGTAGCCAATTTTTCAAGTTCATCGAGTATATATGCATCGATATAAAATCACTATTGAATATCTAGGAACTAATATTGCAGGGTGGCAAAGGCAATCGGAAGTAATATCGATCCAACAAATACTTGAAGAAGCAATTTTTAAGTTCTCGGGGGAACATGTAATGTTATTCGCTTCAGGCAGAACCGATGCGGGGGTTCATGCATTCGGGCAGGTAGCACATTTTGACTTATCTAAATATTTAGAACCTCATAATATTATTACGGCAATTAACTATTTTGCAAGACCTTATGCAGTAGGTGTATGGGAGTGTGAACTTGCTTCAAATAATTTTCATGCACGATTTTCGGCTATTGCCCGTCATTACGTATATAAAATTATAAACAGACCTTACCCGTCGGTAATTGACTATAACCGTGCTTGGTGGATTAGTACTCCTTTAGACGTCGCTGCTATGCAGCAAGCGGCAACTTATCTTTTAGGTAAACATGATTTTACCTCTTTCAGGGCTAGCTCCTGTCAATCGAAATCCCCGATAAAAACTTTAACAAAGCTTGATATTATAAAAGAAGACGAATCGATAAAATTATATCTCACCGGTCCATCATTTTTACACCATATGGTACGTAATATTGTCGGTAGTTTAGTACTTGTCGGGAAAAACGTTTGGCAAGCAGAAGAGATTAAGAAGGTTTTAGAAACTAAAGATAGGAAAGCTGCAGGTCCTACTGCACCTGCATGCGGGCTTTATTTCATAAAAGCGGATTATTAAGTTTTTACTCCGTGACGACATTGCTTGCGTGTATTAGTTCTGTGTCATACCGTGGCTTGTCCACGGTATCCAGAAAAAATATTTAATACAATAAACATATAAAAAACTAAATTTTTTATATGTTTTACTGGATCCCGTGAATAAATCACGGGATGACAGTGATCTAGAACATTATCTTCAGTTTTAATGAACCTTGATGGCTAGTATACTTACTGCGTAAATTACAGTTATATGTAGCAAGTACTTCTACGTTCTTATGAGCCGTAAGTAAGCTTGCACCTACATTGTAACCGACTTTCGGTATTTTACCGCCGGCATTATTTTCAAAGTAATTATCTGCCCAAATAAATCTAGCTTTCACTTTAGGTTGTTTATTGCTCAAGTTATTTTCTACGGAAGCATGCAAACCCGGTACTATTTGAGTATCATTCGATAATAACTTAGGAGCAGTTACTTTTACGCCGGCAATACCCGTTACTAAACTACCCGACTTGGCAGCTACGTTCATATTACTTACGCCTGCACCCGTCTCGGTATAAGCATCGTCTTTATAGCTATTATATCTAACACCTACGTTCGGTATTAAATTTATGCTATCAAGTGCTCTAAACTGATAACCGACATTACCCTCGGCAGAATAAGCTTTACTTGTATATTTACCTTGAGCAATTTTACCAAATCTTTTATTTTTTGTGATAACTTTGCTGTTACCGGCAGAAAATATTTCCTGTAGTAATAAGCCGCCGTTAAATTGCTGCTGAGCGTAAAGAGAAACAACATCACTATCAGCTTTTAAATTATCACCGCCTTTGAAGTCAAAGTTAGAATTCATACGGCTATAAGCTATACCGACTAAACTATTTTCGCCGATATGAAGATCACCGCCGATAGTTCCACCTGATACTTTACCTTTATAACCGCTAACGCCTTTAGATGCGTTTTGGTTACTTGAACCGACGGTACCCGCAACCCATGCTCCTTTTTTAATGATAGAAACATTGTTATCGTCTTCATCACCCGCAGCAACGGCTACCATAGTACCGGCCGATAGTGATTAGTAATGTTATGGCTTACGGCTTCAGTTGTAATTCTTGCCGTGTCATTTACTCTTGTTGCTTGAGCTTTTACATCTTGCAGTGCTTCTTTTTCCTTACCGGTTGCAGAGTTAGCTAAAACTGCTACGAATAACATGGATTGCTCTTGCTTGGTTTTACCCTTTACAAATGCATCACTGCTAGCTACCTTTGCTGCTTCCTGAAGCTCCGCTTTATTGCTTACTTCCTTAGCAAGCTCAACTGCCTGCTCAGGGTTCTTCATTATAAGAGCAGATTTTTCTTTAATCGCCTCTTTGTGTGCTTCTATTACCCTAGATTCACTTATAAATGTAGTAGCAACAACGTTATTAATTATTTCCACTAACTGAGGCTTTACTACTGCTACTACCGGAGCTGGAGCAGGAGCTGGTGCTGGTGCTGGAGCTGCTACTGGACCGCCTGCACCTGCTGCTGCCGGAGCTGGTACTACTACTGGAGCTGCTACTGGAGCTGGAGCTACCGGTACATTACCTATAAGATCCGGTAAGCTCAGAGTACCTGTAGCTATGTCATAACGATATCCAACAGGCGGAAATACCGCTCCAGGAGCATTAAATTGGACAACAGATAATGCCGTTGCTTCATCAGCAGGTACTGCCCCATTAATATTAAAGGTAATATTTGCACCTCCATTATCTACACTAGGTATATGATTTTCAAAAACCATTCTACTACCGCCTAATGCATTTATTGTAATATTATTCGATAATTCTACTGTATCGGCAAAAGTTAAAGTATGTCTCAGGTCAAATGTTGAACCTTTAACTTTAGCATTTCCGTCAATCTTAACAGGATTAGTGCAAACATTATAAGTCCCGGCATCAAAACCAACTCTCTCTGCATGAATATCATTATGTAAATTGTGAGCGTGATTCCCTTCAAATACTACTTCTTCAATTCTTTTATTTTCTGCACCGATAGTATAAATATCAGGAGTATTTACAAATGTTACTTGACCTGTATTTCTTTGGACGGGAGTAATATCACCGGTAAAATCTTTATTGAATTTTACTTTACCGTACATAAGCTCTAACTTACCTCTATCATCTACGTTACCCGCTCCATCACGATGTTGCATATCAAGTTTTTCTTTAAACTCAACATTATTTTGTGTTATCTTAACTTTCTTTGCATACACATAATTTCTAAATTCAGCACCTTTACCTCTTCCTATATCTATTTCATCAACTCTTTCATCTAATGTACCTATATCATTATAAAAAGTTACCGTATTTTTTGCATGGCCTTTTACTTCAATTTTACCACGACCATCTTTCATATGACCGAAAAGGTCAGTTGCGATTCCTGCCTTTATTGAAATATTTTGCTCAGAAGAATCTATAACTAATTTAGAGTTTTTACGCAATTCAATCTCAGTAGTATGAAAATCAGATTTTATTGTGACCTTTTTATTTTTTGCTATCAATAATCCAGCATTTTTATGATCTACATTATTTTTAACCCCTATAGGTTTATTAAAAATAATATCCTCTCTTGCTTCTATATAGCCTATATTATTAGTTTCTGCATATATTTCAGTATCTACCGTAATAGGACTTTCAAAAATAATTCTAGTACTTGCACCGCCTAAAACAACAGAATCAAGAGCGCTAATATCATCTCCTTTAATAGTTAATACGGAAGCCATTGCCTCTTGTTGTCGAAGTCGGATTTGTACTTTTGAATTATTATTACCGCCATATACTAATGCCGCATTACCTGTTGCCTGCCTAGCTGCTAATCTAGTTCTATGATCATCACTATTAATAATATTATTAATAGTGATGTGAGTATTAGGGTCGTTAGGAGAAATTACAAATCCAATAGTATCATAACCAAAAAGATTAATATTACCTATATTAATCTTTTGATTAAAATTAATCCCTCGGTGATTTTCTGTAAAAATAATATTATCATTATTTCGTGGGGTATAATTAGCATTATTATGCTTCCACTCAAACTGATTGGTTATACTTGAACTACCAATTCCTTGAGGAACAATATCTGCCGCAAATGCTCCTGTGCTCACAAGCATTCCGATACTACTGGTTGCTAGTAAAAATTTATTTAAAAAAGATTTTTTCTTGTTATTAGTCATAGTTTTCATAACCTTTTATCCCCTTGAGTTGTTATAAATTTGTTAATTAGTAAAAACATTATACACTATTTTTTAACCATATACAACAAATAATTAATTTCTTTACTATCAGTTAATATTTGTTAACTATTGAGATATCACCATTAGTTATTTAGTTGTAATATCGGGTTATATGAATTATGATTGGGGGAAAGGTTTGGAGCATGGATTTAGCCGGTTTATTGTCATCCCGTGGACAAGCCGACGTTGTTACATGGCTCGCAATGACGGAGAAACCAATTTAGCTTTCCTCAAAATAATATAAATACATATGCTAAAACTACTAAACCCTTATTATTTTAATAAGCTATCGAAAGCACTAATACCATTACTGGCGGTAGCTACTCTTTTAATGATGGGAATCGGGCTTTATTTAGGGCTGGTAGTTTCCCCGCCGGATTATCAACAAGGGGAATTTGTGCGTATGATGTACGTTCATGTGCCGGCTTCTTGGATGGCACTCGGTATTTATGTTTTCATGGCAGCATGCAGTTTTAGCTATTTAGTGTGGAAGACTAGTATGTCGTATTTGCTGGCAGTATCTGCAAGTTATATCGGGGCTACTTTCACCTTAATCAGCTTGGTAACCGGCAGCTTATGGGGAAAACCTATATGGGGAACATGGTGGGTTTGGGATGCAAGGCTTACCTCGATGCTGGTATTATTTCTGCTATATTTAAGCTATATTACCATAGTTAATAGCTCTAGCAACTTAAGAAAAAGTAGCAACCCCGCCTCCGTTATTGCGGTTATCGGCGTTATTAACATACCTATAGTAAAATTTTCGGTAGATCTTTGGTATAGTTTGCACCAACCTGCCAGTGTTTTAAGATTAGGATCCCCTGCTATCCACCCTGCGATGCTTCAGCCTTTAATTATAATGTTTATAAGTTTTATATTATATTTTTTGTTAGTATTGATCTTAAGAACCTCTATATTAATTGATAAAATTAAAAGCTACTAATATGACCTATGTCGTAACCGATGAATGCGTAAAGTGCAAATATACCGATTGTGTTGAAGGGTGTCCGGTAGATTGTTTCTATGAGGGCGAGCATATGCTAGTGATAAACCCCGACGAGTGTATAGATTGCGGCGTATGTGTTCCTGATTGTCCCGTAGATGCGATCAAGCCTGAATCAAAGGAATTAATCGAATGGGTTGAGCGAGCAAAATTTTTCATAAACGAAAAAAATTGGAAAAATATTACCAAGAAAAAGCCTGCCCCACCGGATGCCGATAAATTTAAATATGAGAAAGATAAATTTAATAAATACATAACATATTAGCCCTCCTTACGACAACTGTGTTTATTTTACCACAATAAATATATAAAAAACTTTTATATAGACGGTAATCGCCTCATTAGCCTAGTACTAAGAAATATAATATGTTATATCTGCCTTTGTAAGATAACTTATGTTTAATTATTAAATTTTGAGGTATTAAAATGAAAAAGCTACTTTTAATAGCTGCTACAAGTGCAACGATTGTATCTTCATCTGCTTCATTTGCCGATATTATGGATAATAGTTGGTATCTAAGAGCAGATGCCGGTGCAACAATATTTAATAAAGAAAGAGATAACGCCACAAGCATTAAATTAAAATCTAATACTGCTCTTGCCGGTGATTTAGGTATCGGTTATAATATCGGTGAAAATTTCAGAACCGATTTAACTTTAGGTACTATAACAGGCGGTAAGTTAAAGAAATCCGGAACTTTTAACGGTGGGAAATTTTCCGGAACTACCGGTTCGGTAAATCACAAACCTACTATTACCCGTTTACTTCTTAGCGGTTATATAGATTTATCTAATTTCGAAATGTTTGATGTTTTTGCAGGTGGAGGTGTCGGTGCTAACTTAATTAAAGAAAAAGTCGGATATACCGGTACGGCAGTCGTCAACGGTGTTCCACGTTCACTAACTGCTCTTTCATGCACCACTTCGAATAGAACTAACTTTGCCTATAAATTAACCGTAGGTGCAGCGGCACAAGTTGCCGACGGCGTTAAAGCCGAGTTAGCTTATAGTTGGTTAGATGACGGTAAAGCAAAAAGCAAGGATATGGACTTCTATGGCACGAAAATTCAAACCGGCGGTATGCGTTATCAAAGCCACAACATAACGGCAGGTATCAGATTTGATATATAATTAATATTTAATAGTTTTAGGTAACTGCCCGTCATACCGTAGAAATGTTGCTTAAAACTATTTTTTATGGAATTTAGATAATAATTATAAAATTATTATCTAATGTTTTTTTATTAACAAACTAACAAAATTTTTAAGGAAAATTTAAAATATGAAAAAATTACTTTTAATAGCTGCAAGTACAGCAATTTTATCTTCTAGCGTTTCATTTGCTGATTGTGATATGAGTGCTACCGATTCATCAATGTCATCATCATCTGCTGATCAATGGTATTTAAAACTTAATGCCGGTGCAGTGATTTTTGATAAAACAAAACCTAACAATAATCCTATTGGTAAATTAAAATCTAATACAGGTCTTACCGGTAATATCGGAGCTGGTTATTATATCATGGATAATCTAAGAACCGATTTAACTATTGGAACAGTAACAAATGTTCATTTGAAAAAGTCAGCAACCGTTGCAACTTCTACCACAACTACTACACCCGCAGTTATTTCAGCAGGTGGACAGCTTATTATTAATGGTACTGTAATTCCCGGAGGCGTTATTACAAGCGGTGCTGGTGGTACTACCACAACAACTACTACAGTATCAGTGAAGCATAAACCTACTATTTTAAACGCATTACTTAACGGTTATGTAGATTTTATTGATTTAAGTATGTTTAAAGTTTTTGCCGGTGGTGGTGTCGGTCTTGCATTAGTAAAGGAAAAAGTAAGTGTTACAACTAGAACTACAACAAATAATAATGCTGTTAATAGTTTTGGTTATTCAGGAACTACTAAAAATAAAACCAATTTTGCTTATCAATTATCTTTAGGAACTTCATTTGAAGTTGCTGACGGCGTTAAAGCAGAATTAGTTTATACTTGGGCAGACTTTGGCAAATCAAAAACTAATATTAAAAACGTTTTTGGAACTAAAGTTAAATATGGTGGAACACGCTATAAAGGTAATAACTTAATGGCTGGTTTAAGATTTGATATGTAATTTTACATATTTAATTTGAATCACCAATAAAGAGGAGTCTTTAAGGAAACTTAAAGACTCTTTTTTTATTTGTGTAATGTTATCCTCACGGAGCGTTACCTGCGTAGATCAATTCCACCCCTGTCATCCCACGAATCTACGTTGTTGCATGGCTCGAAAAGCCCGTTTAGTGTCATACCGTGGCTTGACCACGGTATCCAGAAAAAATATTTAATACAATAAACATATAAAAAACTAAATTTTTTATATGTTTTACTGGATCCCGTGAATAAATCCATAGTACCGGACAGTTTTAGTAAATAAGTTGAAAGAGAGTAAAGCTTTTATCATAAAATAGGATTTTTTTAATATAAGAATT
>DYDX01000009.1 GCA_020404425.1 Rickettsia endosymbiont of Pyrocoelia pectoralis | reverse complement strand
TCCAAGAAAAGTGTAGTATCAACGATTGAAGTAGTATTTTGGTCATTTTGTGCCAACGAAATTCTTACCTTATACTACTTCACTTCCCTTATTTCAAGCCTTTTCCATTCTATCTTTCTCTAATTTTGTCCGGTACTATAACTACTCTCACCCGATTGAAGTGGCGATGCAGCTTGCGGAGTTCATAGCAGAAGAAGCACCTAAGCTTTATACGGCTGTAATGTTACAAGCCGCCCTACTCCACGATACTATTGAAGATACAGAATTAACCGAAGAAATGATTAATTCAATTTTTGGACAAGAAGTAGCAACGCATGTAGAAGGTCTAACTAGGGTTAAACCTTACGGAAAAATCAGCGCTGAAGAAAGCTTAGATTTATTAATTGAGCAAAAAAGATATAGCACAGCACTTATAAAGTTATTTGACAGAATACATAATTTACAAACTCTTGGAGCTAAATCACCTGAGAAAGCTAAAAAAATAATAAAAGAGACTTTGATTCATTTTATTAGCTTTGCTACGTATTTAGAAATTCCTATCTTAACTAATTACTTAATTGAGTTATGCCATGAAAATTTAGGCATAATCGACTCTAAACCAGTACAACGAAATATATTTGTAAATATATTTTCATTTTAAGGATAATTTTTAGCTTTTTTCTCTAGTTTATAAAAATGTGATACACCCCATAAAGAACTAAATATTATAGGAATAGTTATAATTGATATTCCCCAGTTACCAAAATACTTAGTAAAATAAACCAAACCAAAAGAAGTAAGAACGCTCATAAAAGTTCTAGATAAGGCATATAAAAAACTAGCATATGTAAAACGTTTAAAAACTGGAATATGTTTAAAAAGTATAGGTATTGCAGGTGAATAATTGAGAGAAAATGAAATTAGTATAACTTGTAATATTAATAAGCTTGAAGGCGTAGTAATTAAATTTAGTGAATAAGGAAAAATAAGAATAAGAATCCCAAATATTATTATTTTAACTCTTAAAAGAGTTAAGGGGTAAATATAGTAACTTAAATAAGTCCATATTATAAAACTGAATATTTGAAAAATTGAAACAATAAAGTTTTGGTGGATAATTTGTTCACTATTAAAATTATTTTTCATAATAGTTCCACAGTGAAAATAGATAATATAAAAGCATACAGGCCATGCACATTGTAATAAAAATACAGCCAATGAAGTTCTATTACTTACTTTCTCTTTCCATACAATAGTATCTTCCAATTGTTTTTCATTAATATTAACTTTTTCTAAAGCTTGTTCCAATTTTTTTTTCAAATGGCGTTTTGCATCAATAAATTCTGGAGTTTCCCTTAGGTGAGTTCTAGCAACAGCTCCTACTATAGCGATAACTGCTCCCATCCAAAAAGCTATACGCCAATTAAGTCCATATTTTGTAGCAAAATATGCAATAGCTAACGCAGCAAAGCTTCCAAAAGCGGTAAAAATTGAAATTATAGCTACTGCTGGATATTGTATAGGAGGTGAAGTTATTTCGGTTATATAAAGTTCAGCCCCTATTATTTCACCCATACAAGTCATACCTTGTATAATTCTACAAATAGTAATTATCCAAGCCGCCGCTACACCTATTTGGGCGTATGTAGGTAAAGTAGCCTACTATACAAGATAGAGACATCATTGCTGTAGTTATAACCACGGTCGTTTTACGTCCAATATTATCCCCTATCCAACCAAATATTATAGCTCCTACAGGTCTTAATAAATATGTTGAACAGAAAGCAGCGGCAGTGTAAAGAGCCGCAACATGTGCATCAGCCTTTGGATAAAATAATTCATTTAAAAGGACCGCCATATGCACATAAAGCATTAGGTCAAAATATTCAAGAAATGTACCAATGGATAATAAGCCTATGGCTTCTTTTTGATTACGCGTTAAACTTCTCTGCTCTTTTGCATATCCTAGCATAATTTCTTTACAAAAAATTAAATTGTAAAGAAATTATACTAGTCTACACAAAAGTCAACAAGAAATTTCGCCTTATACGATCAATAGGAAAATGAAGTGCAACTTAATGCACTTCATAGGTGGAGGAATGTGGCAGAGAGTTAGGATATTTCGCAATGATGGTGATCGCCTGCTACACCTACTGGTGTGTCAATTACTTCTACAAATGGTGTACCTGTCATTTTTATAGAACTATCTATAATGTTTTTTTCAAAAGAATGCTTTGAGTCATGTATAACTAATTTATCTAAATATTTTCCCCAGCCTATTGCTTCTTCATAAGTAATATTTCTGCCCTTCACTGCATTTTCTGCTTGTTTAATAACTGCAATACACTTATCCGCAAGCTTTGAAGCGTCTTTAGGGATTGGCTCATTATCAACTAACTGTATCGTTTTTGAATCTTTTAACTTAACTCCTATTGCCATAGTTAAATACATTAAGAATTCATTTTTAACTACTCCAAATCCTTCTAAAAAACTTCCTGCCAGATAATAAGCCGCTTCTTTAACACCTATTGCCAAATATAAAAAGAACTTCCATGTAACACCAAAATCTTTACTAACGTCCTCTCCTACGTCTTTAAGCTTACTATTTGATTTATGACATTCCACCATATCAGCAAAGCTACTCATATCATAAAAATTTTTATCTAAATATCTAATTATTGACTCTTTTTCTGGGTTATTCAGTAAATTAATTCTTTTTGTTTGCATAGTAGTAACCTAAATTTATTATCTTGTAATTCCATCAATTTCTTTTTTTCTTTTTGAAAACTTAGATACAGCACTTTCCGTATTTTTATTTTCAACAGGTGATTTAGTAGATGATTTTTCTTTAGTTTTATGTGTGTTTTGATTATTAGCCTCATTTGTAAAGCTGGCAATCCAACTTTTTACTTTGCTTCCTGTAGAAGAAATTTTTTTAGAATCGTTATCTTGTGCTGGTATTTCTTTAGCTTTAGGACTGAGATTTTCTGATTTAGAAGTTTCTTGGCTATTTTTTGTTAAACCTAATTTCTCATGCCCACCACAAGCTATAACTAAATTTTCTAACTTCTCTAATGCTGAATGATGTGGGTCTTGTTGTTTTAATTTTTGATATTCTTCTTTATTAGTTTTATAATGTTCTTTTATTCCATGTATTGCAGCTTCAGGATGTGTTTTTACACGTTTTTCTAAAAGAGCTAATTCTCTATCTCTTTCGCTCTCTACTGGTTTTATCGACTCAATATGTTTTTTACATTCCGCTATTACCGTGCTATGCTCTACATTCTCTTTTTCAATAGCTTCTTTGGTATTAAAATCCGCACCTTTCAATTTTTCATTATTTTCTTTAATTCTTTCTTCCTTATATTTCTTAACCTTCTCTGCATCTTCCTTAACTTGATATGCCAGTTTATATCTTTCGCTTATTTCTTTATCTTCTTTTTCTAAATCTTTTCTTGCTGCGTCAGTTAAACCTTGCCTTGTAAATCTCCTTTTCTCTTCCTCGCTTAAATTATCATAATTTTCAAGAAGATCATTCCTACTTTTTAGTTGCTCAGGGAATTTAGTGGATATTTTTGCATAAGCTGTAGAATTTATTGTTAATCTTGTTTCACGTAATGCGTTTTCTTTCGCTTCTGATTCTTTTTGCTCTTGTAAGCTTTGAGCTTCTCGTGCTTTTTCAATTTCTGCCGCTACTTTAGCATTAGTTACACCTTGTGCCTTTTCCTCCTGTTTAATAATTTGTTCTTGCAAACTTAAAAGCGAATCTTTTAAAGGAGAGTCGCCAGCTTCTGCTATTAAAGTATTTACAGCAATTAAAAGAACAGCTAATTGTGTAGGATCAATAGTATTAAGCTTCGACTTTATATTATCAATAGCTTTTTTCAGTCGACTATCTTGCTCTATTTGTTGCTCTTTTTCTTTCTCAGTTGCCATTTTTTTACTATATTTAAATAATACATTATATATTTATATTTTATTTAGAAGGATTCAGCTTAAAATCTCAATTAAAATATAAAATACCTCGGCTTACTATTAAATCACGATCTATATTTTTATCTTGTTGTTTACTTAAAGTAGCACTTGGTACAAGATAACCAAGCTCTACTCTACTAAATACATTTTCTGTTTTACTGACTATCGGCTTAACAAAATTATCTATTATTTCTTTTGAAGTTTTGGTAGCGTTATTTTTGTCAGAAAGTAACATCTCGCCTAAAGTAACTTTAGCTTTTGGTATATCTTGTACTTGATTAACTTTATTATTTGGGTTTTCTAAGTCAGCCATTCTACCTACCTTAACGAGGCTAAGTTTATTAATATAAATTAACAATAGCAATTTCAACTTAAAAAATTAATTTTTATTAAAATTTTGAAACTATTTATTATAAATAATTTCAACCAAGTGATAAAAATGCAAGGGTTAAATTAAAGATATTATTTTTAAAACCCAAATTTAGTTTTATTATAAGACGATCCTGAGAGATAAGTTTCTATTAATTCTAAATTTATAAGAGGCTTCTTTTTTTTAAGTTTTGCTCGTAAATATTTTTGTACTAATTTTCTAAGCAATCGTTCTATTTCTCTTACCCCAGGCTCATTAGTATAATTTTTTATTATATATTCAAGAATATCTTTGGAAATATTAAAATCTGCTATAGTTAAATTAGCTTCGTCTAATATCTTAGGTAAAATATAGCGTTTACTTATTTCGAGTTTTTCATTTTCCGTATAACCTTTTATTTCAATTATTTCCATACGGTTGCGTAAAGGTTCAGAAATTCTATCTAGAGAATTTGCGGTAATTACAAAAAATACTTTAGATAAATCAAAAGCAAAATCAAAATATTCATCTGTAAAATTACTATTTTGAGATGGATCAATCAATTGCAATAATGCATCTTCAATATTCTTACCTGTTGTTAAATCAATTTTATCTATTTCGTCTAAGACCATTACGGGGTTACATGTACCTACATCTGAAATTAAGGATAGGACTTTACTCGGCGTTGCACTGCGATAAAAACTCATACATCCTCTAATTAAATTAGCATCATTAGCACCGGCAAGAGAAATAGTAACACATTTACGATCTAAGGCTTTTGCTATCACATTTGCTATTGAAGTTTTACCTACTCCGGGCGGTCCTAATAAACATAATATTAAAGGTTTAGCTTTAGGTGAAGCTGCCATAAATACTAGAGAATCTAAAATACGAGTTTTTACTTCTTCTAGTCCATAATGCTCTTTTTCAAGTATTTTTTCTACTTTGTTTAAATCTATGTTTGTATTATCATATTTACCCCAAGGAAGCTTTATTATATCACGTATATATTTTACGTATTCACTTTTTTCGCTGCCATCAAGTGTTTTAAAACTATTAAAGTGTTGGGTTGCGTTAATTCTTGCTTGCGGTGATAATGCAGTATGTTCTATTAAATAGCTTAAATCGTCTTCTACGGAAGTTTCACGCAATTTATTAAATGCTTCATTTCTAGCTTCAATTACGTCTTTTGTACATTGAGAATCCTTAACGCCTAATGCTATTGTCTTATCAAATGCAGTTATTGCTTCTTTATAATATCCTAAAGCAACCTTAGCAAAGCCTTTATAAGCGAAAGCATCCTGATTATTAGGATCAATAGCAACTGCTTCATCGATTAACTTAAATGCTTCATCATAATTTTCAAGGCCACGTAAGGCATTAGCTTTATTTACTAAAGCTTCAACATATTTAGAATCTTCGGCAAGTACAATATCACATTCTGTTAATGCTTCTTTATATTTACCTATTTTATTTAAACAAAATGCTTTAGCAGTTCCCCATGCTTCATATGAACCACCTAAAGTCATACCTTTTTCAAAATAATTAATAGCCTCTTCAAATTTTGAAAGACTCATTAATGTTAGAGCTTTAATATAATTAGATAATGCACAATTTGGATTTAAAGTATATAATTTATTACAATAAACTAATGCCTCCTCATATTTTTGTAAATCATGTAAAATACGAACTTTAAATATTAAAGTACTTTTACTTTTAGGGTTTGTTTTCAATATTTTATCAAGAACTTTTAGGTATTTTTCTTTATTATCTTCTATTAATTCATTAAAATATATTAAGTAAGTAATAGGATCAGAAAAACCTTTAGGCTTAGGGTTTTTTGCTTCTTCCGATAATTTAATAGATTCATCAAAATATTTTATGGAATTCTTATATTCTTCTAATTTGAAATATGTAAAACCTAATAGATATAATGTTTTAATATATATTTCATCATTAGAAAAAACTTTTTTATAATAATGTATAGCTTCTTTATATTGATTTAAGTTAAGATAAGTGTTTGCATCATCATAATAATAAGTATGTCCATTTTTCAACAATTTATCGTAGCATTCTAAAGCTCTTTGAGGTTCTTTAAGTATATAATTTAGCATTAGTGCTTTGTACATCAATGCTTTTTCATTATTAGGCTCAAGTTCTAAAGCTTTATTATAATACTCTAATGCCTTTTCATTTTCACCGGCTGGTAATGCAGTTGCGGCATCTACCCATTCTTCAGCAGTAGTACAAGAAGTAATCCCTCTTTGTTCTTCAAGCGTTTTTTGCAATTCTTCAAATCTTGAATATAAATCTTTTTGAATAAATGCTTTTAATTTTTCTTCAAACGAAGATGAAAATATTTTTTCAGCAAGATCAAAACTTAAATTTTCTGCATATGTTTCAAAAGTTAAAAAATATTGATTAAAGAACGGAACATAATTGCTGTCTTTTTCTTGATATAAATTTATAACTTTTTTAACAAACTCTTTAAATAAATTACATTTATTTTCATCTTTAGATATTATAGGTTTTATCTCTTCCGACTTACTATATAGCAATCCTTGATATAAGACCATTTCGATTGGCTTTATTCTTTTTTTAGGAGTAATATATATAAAGAATGAATTATTAACTTGTAAGTTAACATCATCCATAATAGCTTGCACCGCAGGAAACTCAAAATTGTCAGGAGCATAATTAGTTGTATTATCATTTAGTATAATTAATTCTCTATTTCCTTCATAAAAAAGTTTCATTAAAATATCAATTTCAGGAGTTTCAGTACGCCAAAATGCTAAAAGCAATTTTTTATCAAATAATGATATAATTTCTTTAAATTTATAAATAGGCACAACAACAGTAGGAATATGTGTTGATGATTGTAGAGTATTAACTTGTTGTATGAATGGGCTTATCGGTCGTAAATTTTTAGGAATTTCATTTGTTAAGTTTAAAAATTCAGTTTGTATATATAATAACCTTTGTTCTATTTTTTCCTCTGATAGTATATACATACTTTTTTGGGCATATTTCTGTTTCCTATATAAATCAAGTATAAAATGATTGGTTAAATTATTTGCATAATTTGTATAATTTGGAACTTCTACATTAAATGCCGGTAACGATTCAAATTTTCTCTTCTTTTAAAGTAAAAATTTTTTACTATATCAAGCGTGTCCTCTACTATTTTTTTAAGCTTTTCATTATTAAGTTTAGTAAAGCATTGTACTTCTTTAATTTTAACATATTCTTGTGACTCAAATATTTTGGTATCAATAATTCTTATTGTTTTTTCATAACTTAAATCCATCCAAGCAAAATTTTGTTTGTCTAATTCTATATTATAAATCTTTAATAAAATTCCAAAACTTTCTTCTTTAGAAGAATTTAATTTGAATTTATATACCAAATAACATGGTTTATCCTTTCTTAATTTTAAGTATTTTAATATATTGATTGCTTCGGAAGGGGAAAGTATTACTTTATTTAATGATTCCAAGGGTATTATACTATTGTAAAAACTATCAAAAGCTAACAACGTTAATTCCCCTGAGGCTATTAAAGCATTAATTCTTTCATTTTTAAAAGCTTTGTCTATCACTTCTTCTATACTGATTACCTTATTATTTTTGTTCATAATATATTAAATAAAATTAACTAATTTTAGCCCAATGTTCTTGATTATTATATTTCACTGTTTCAGTATAAAGTTCTTAAACTATTTCATACCTAGCAATATTTGAAGAAATCTTTTTAGAAGAATTAGCATTATCCATAATAAAAACTTAATTTTTATAAACTTGTGGTTTCAGTTTATTAACATATTGCTAGGTATTCAATAATTGGTTAATTAAATTTAATTAGATATTATTTATTAGTTGTAATTTTGTTAACAATATTTAGATTATTTCATCAACTACTGTATCAATGAGCGGTAAGGTCAAAAGTAATAAGCAAACAAAAACAGTCCCCTCCTTTTCATTACTTCTTACGTCAAGCTCTCCTTCAAGTTGATTTATTAGTTGCTTTACTATAGCTACATTGATATCCATACCAAGTTGTAAATCTTCAAATATTGAAACAGAATTTTTATTACTGTTATAAATAATTTTCTGTTCGCCGTTGGTTAAATATTGTGAAGAAGATTTGACTATAATCTGTAATACAAGCTCTTTCGGTTTATCGTATCCCGTTACTTGGCGAGCTTTGTCAAACATATTTATACTTACTATAATTTCGTTTTCGGCATTAGTATGCTCAACTGCATTAAGGATTAAATATTTTAGTATTTTAGTAGTCCTAAAGTCATCCCCGAACATAATATAAGGTATATCATTACCAATGATAAAGTCAAAGTATTAACACCCCTAGTTGTACCATAAGTAGTTTCATTCATATTAGTTTTATCCTATATAAGTTAAGTCATTACCGCATATAACTGGCGTTGTTGCATGGCTCGGAAGAATTAGAAGAGTTAGAAGAGAGTAAAAAAAGAGTTTTTGTAAGGAAGGAAAGAAAGAAAGAAAGAAAAAAAAAGTGTTTGAAAAGGATAGGTAGTTGCGTTATTAAGAAGATATGACAAAATATCGGAAACAACGCAACTGGTCGTTATATAACCAGAAAAGAAAGAAAATAACAAGAATAGATTTTTTTATATGGGAGGGAGAGAAAAAAGAATGGGAGAAAAGAGAAGGAAGGAAGGCAGGGGCGAAAGGAAAGGAAGGGGGTGAAGAAGCAGAAGAGGAAGGGGAGAGGGAGAAGGGAGGTGTTTAGATCGGAGGATGCGATAAAAGAATGGGAGTAGAGAGGGGAAAGGAAGTCAGGAGGGAAAGTAAAATATAGCGATCATGTAATAGAATTATTTTTATTGTTGATAGAATTTTACAATCTAGCGTATCGACAGACGGAAGGATGTGTAGG
>DYDX01000008.1 GCA_020404425.1 Rickettsia endosymbiont of Pyrocoelia pectoralis | reverse complement strand
TTATAACTGCTAGCCGCAAAGAATTTTATTAGCTTTAAATTTATTTTGTTAGCAGTCGGCATTGTTGCGTGGATACCAGAGTCGTCATTGCGAGGATCAGAGCATTGTTGCAATCCAGAAAAATAATAAAAAAATTCTGTGAGCCAGAATTTTTTTCTTCCTTGCTTCGTCAATTACTTCGTAATTTCCATAGCTCAGACGGGTAAAAATTATCCACGCAGGCAACGCCTTAACAGTTCCATAGTCAATTCAGCCCCATTTGCATACAAAGAGCAAGGGCAAACGCCTATAATAATAGGCGAGACGACGAGTGACATCGTCAGCGAATTTAAATCAATTGACTATGGCACTGTTAACAAAATAGGTTTAATTGATAATTAAAGAGATTTTTAAGCGAAAATTAATATGATTTTTGCAGAAATAGTTATTCATATTTTAAAAAAATCTTATAATTTGCAGCTAAAAATAATTTTATTAGCTTTAAATTGATTTTGTTAACAGTGCCATAGTTATTCTTATTGCAAAAAAATCTTATAATTTGTAGCAAAAAAGAGTCAAAATTAAGTTAAAAATGTACAGAACTAAAAAATATTTAGCGTTATACTCGCTGAATTTGAAAAATTGGCGTCGTCGTTCTATAAGAGCTTCGGTACTCACGTACTTTTGTACGCTCCGTTCCTTGCCTTATGAACTCCTAGCTCTTTTCCAAATTGAGCTTTGTATACCAACTCTTCATTTATTAGGAGTATATAGTAAAATGCATTGAATTAGGTGTAATTTCTATTTCATATTTTAATTTTTTAAAAATATACCTCTTTCCGTAAATGGGTTAGCTATTCGCCGGTATTCACTATGTCTTTAAAAAAATAAGATACTCCTTATAAATCTCACCTAATTCAATGCATTTTACTATAATGGCAATTTATGACAACAAAAGATCACGATACTGATTCAGAATGCACTGAAAGGTTAAAAACTCTACAAACTAAAATAGGGAGCTTATCCGGCTTTTTAACTACCATGCGTTCAGATAATTCTGAAGAGTATAAGAAAATTTCGCATGATTTAGAAGTTTTAATAAAACAAGTTAATACTATAAGAAAAAACATGGAAATATACTTTGTTGTTATATTAATATTAATGTTTATTATAATACAAAAAATGTTATGGACCGGCTCAAGCACAAATTTTTCTCTCTTAACAAGTCTATTTTAAAACTTCTTTAATAATTTTTGCTGCATTATAAGAAAGCGATTCCCTTGATTTAAAGCCCAACTGATTTAAAACTTTTTTGCTTTCTATTACCTGCTTATATGCTTTTTCAGAATCTAGTAATAATTCTTTTAACTTAGGGACAATCAAAGAAGCTCTACAGTTAAATTGGATAAATTCCGGTATTATTTCTTTACCTGCTATAATATTAATTAACGTAACATATTTTATTTTTATCAAAGCTTTAATAATAAAGTAACTAAAAATATTAACTTTATAAGCTACAGCCATGGGAGTACCGGAAGCTGCAATTTCTAAAGTATTAGTACCTGATTTTGCTAATGCCAAATCGGCAACTGCGTAGCTTTTTAACCTTTCACACGAAAATAAATAATCAAATTTAACATTTACTAAAAGTGGTTTTATTAACTCTGCATGACTAGAATTTGCAAGGGTAAATATTATCATAAGATTTTTATAGTCAATTGATTTAGATTTGCCCATACCCTCACCGACCATTTCGCTTATTATAAACTCTTCCCCCGACTCTTTATATTCAAAGTCGGATGAATTAGCTTCATAAGAGTTACAAAGTTCTTCAATAGTAGATAAAAAAATCGGTAAATGTCTCAGTATTTCACCTTTTCTACTACCAAGCGTAACACATAAAATTTTCGTATCGTTATTTATGTTAAACTCATCACGCAAAGCTAGCTTATCACTATAAAATTCCTGCTCCATTACCGGATGACCTATATATCTACAATCAAGTCCAACCTTAGTAAAATATGGCGGTTCAAACGGTAATAATGCTAATAAATAATTATATATTTTTGCATATTTTACTGCCCTATTTTCTTTATATGCCCAAACGGACGGTGCTACGATATGCATCATTTTCAAATCCGGCAAAAGCTTTTTTAACTGTTTTGCAACACGATAAGTAAAGCCAGGAGAATCAATGGTAATTAGTAGATTTGGCTTATTTTTTATTACGTCTTGCACCGTATTATTTATTAATTTTCTTAATCTAAAAATTTTAGGTATGATTTCTAAAAATCCCATTAAGATAATTTCAGAAATAGGAAATAAACTTTTAAAATTACCTGCTTCTTCTATGTACTCCCCCCCTACTCCGGTAAATGTGAGTTCTTTATCATTTTTTAACTGGTTAATTATACGCCCGCCGATAAAGTCCCCTGATACCTCTCCTGCTATAAAATAAATTTTTGTCATAGTTATACTTTATTATTTTTAGATTTTTCTATTTCTACTTTTAACTGCTCTATTTCTTCTATAGATAAATCTGTATATTTTACAATCTTTGTTATAGATTCATTATCAGCAAGCATCTTTTTTGCTATGTTAAAAGTGCTTTTTTGTTCAGCAGAAACCAAATAATCGCAATCTTTAAAGCTTTTATTTATATATTGACGATAAGCCATTTTTTCATCATAGCTCATTTCAAGTGCCTTAGGTTTTGTGGACATTTCTAAAAAGATTTAATTCTGGCTATTTTTTGCTGCAAATTATAAGATTTTTTTGAAATATGAATAACTATTCCTTCAAAAATCTTATTAATTTTCGCTAAAAAATACCTCAGAATGGCAAATCAATTAGAAATGTCCACAAAACCTAGGTCTATCTACTAATTTATTTATATGATATGATTTAAAATCTTCTTTTACTTCTGAATGTTTTACTGCATATAACCACTCATCTAATTCATCTTTTATAATATAATTAAAATTTGGCACTGATATTATAAAATGTTCAACTACAACATTATGTACATCAAATATCCTTCCTCCCATATCTGACATATATAAATTTACAGGTGGTTCTTTATCTATTTTTTTCAAAATAGTTTTGTCTTGATAAAAAGGAAGTTTTACATTATTAAGAGCCGCAAATAGTAGAGTAATATGAAATATATTTTTTATATTAGAATAATCTTTATCTAAGAACAAAGATGTATAAGTTTTATCTATTTCTATTATATATTTATGTCCAACTTCATCTTCTACTAAAATTTCTGCTAAATTAGATTTAATTATACTATCTTCTTTGTCACTTTCTAGTAAGGACTTTATTTTGACCGCACCATAACCGGCATCTTTAAGTATAGCCGAAATAAACCCCTCAAATATTTCATAATTACCCTTATCCTTAAATAAATATTTAATAACATAGTCAAAACTAATTATATAGCTCATATTTTTTACCTTATCTTGCTTATTAATATTATCATATAATTTATAAGTATACTCGTTTAATTTGAAAAATTGGCGGCGTTATTTCTTGTTTATAATCCTTACGTACTATTATGTCGTAGTACCGGACAATTTTGTTTTATGTCATTCCCGCATGGCGTTGTTGCGTGGATCGGAAAATCCCTCAATGTCACCCCGTGGCTTGACCACGGGGTCCAGAAAAATAACTAAAAATACTAATAATTCTAGTATTTTAGCTGGATCCCGTGAATAAATCACGGGATGACAGCGGTGGAAATGATCCACGCAACAACGCCTTCCCGCATAGGCGGGAATCCAGAAAAAAAGCATAAATACAGCAAAGCTTTAAAATTAAAAGCGTAGGTTATCTCGCTTTACACTGGATTCCTGCTTTCGCAGGAATGACATACCGATCCACACAACAACGCCCCGTTTTTGCGGGGATGACATTGAGGTCTTTTTAAAAATTGTCCGCTATCATAGCCATAAGTATACAGAACCTAACTAAGCAGTATTATTAAACTCCATTTTTCTATAGCTTAATGCTTCTGCGATGTGCATTTTCAAAACTTTATCCGACTCTTCAAAGTCAGCTATAGTACGTGCTACCCTAAGAATACGATTATAAGCTCGCATCGATAAACGAAATTTAGTTGCTGCTTCATTTAGTAGATCCTTTCCATTATCTGCCGGCATAGCATAATCTATTAATAGCTGTCCGTCTAATCTACTATTTGTTTTAATATTATAATCCTCATATCTTTTTTCTTGAACTAAGCGTACTTTTTCTATTCGTAATGCTATATTTTCAGATTTTTCTTCGTCATTATTAGCACTTAGCTAATTATAAATGTTAATATTAGGTACTTCTATATGCAAATCAAATCTATCCATCATAGGACCGGAAATTTTCATTTTATAATCGTCTCCGCATTTTGGAGCTTTTACGCATTCTTTATAAGAATCTCCTAAATATCCGCATTTACAAGGATTCATAGCTGCTATCAATTGAAAATTTGCCGGATATTTTATATGGGCATTCGACCTTGAAATTAATATTTCACCGTTTTCAATAGGCTGCCTTAAAGATTCAATAACATGCCCTGGAAATTCAGGTAGTTCATCTAAAAATAAAACCCCGTTATGAGCAAGCGTAATCTCTCCGGGTTTTACCTTTTTCCCCACCCCTCCTCCAACCATAGCAGCAAGCGAACATGAATGATGCGGTGTCCTAAAAGGTCTTGTTTTGGTAAGCTTACCGTCTAAAAATTTCCCGGTGATACTGGCTATTGTGCTGCACTCCAAAACTTCTTTTACCGACATTTTAGGTAATATTCCCGGAAGACAACTTGCAAGCCTTGATTTACCGCTACCCGGAGGACCAAACATTAAAAGATTATGCCCTCCGGAAGCTGCGATTTCCAAAGCTCTTTTAGCTATTTTTTGACCTTTTATATCTTTAAAATCAGGATAATTAATTGGCTCGTCTTGTATTTTAGCCTCGGGAGGAGTTAAAACTTGTAAGCCTTTAAAATGATTTACCAACTCGATTAAATTGCTAGGAACTAAAATATTATCGTTACCAGACCAAGCTACTTCCGAACTATTTTTGCTTGAGCAAATAAGACCTTTATTTCTTGCAGTAGCACCGATTGCAGCGGGCAAAGCACCGTTTACCGGTAGTATTGAACCGTCTAGCGATAATTCTCCCATTATTAAATATTCTGCTATTTCAAGTTCCGGCAAAATATTCATAGCGGTAAGTATCGAGCAAGCAATCGCAAGATCGAAATGACTCCCCTCTTTTACTAAATCGGCAGGAGCTAAGTTTATTAAGATTTTTTTAGTAGGCAATGCAAGCCCTATTGAAGATAAAGCTGCTTTAACCTGCTCTTTTGATTCGGCTATAGTTTTATCGGCAAGCCCTACGATAGTAAAGTTAGGTATACCCGGGGATATTTGCACTTGTACGTCAACGTCGATAATATCAATTCCGTTAAAGGTAAGGCTTGCTATATGGATTATCATGCTTTTTAAATTTGTATAGTAATACAACCTATAGTTGCAGCGACATACTACAGTACAAATTTAGCCAAGTCAAGATTTGTTATTATTTTTGATAATTGTTTTTCTACGAACTCATCACTTATAGTTATTTTCTTTTCTTTCATTTCGCTTGCTTTAAAGCTGATATCTTCTAGCAAATTTTCAAGTATAGTATGTAATCTTCTAGCTCCGATATCCTCAACTTCTAAATTAACCGTCGTGGCATAATCGGCAATTTTCTCAATAGCCGAATCCGTAAACTCAAGCTCTACGTCCTCCGTACCTATTAAGGCAGAATATTGCTTTATTAAGCTGGCTTCAGGCTCAAGAAGTATTTTAACCATATCTTCTTTGGTTAACGAATTTAGCTCCACTCTAATAGGAAGCCTACCTTGTAATTCAGGTAATAAATCCGAAGGTTTAGCTATATGAAAAGCTCCGGAAGCTATAAATAATATATGATCGGTTTTAACAGGTCCGTATTTAGTATTAACCGTAGTTCCTTCAATTAAAGGTAGTAAATCTCTTTGTACTCCTTCTCTACTTATCTCGGAATTTTTTGCACCTGAATTAGGAGCAGAAGCTATCTTATCAATTTCATCGATAAATACTATTCCGTCATTTTCAACTAAATTTACCGCCTGTTGAATAATTTTTTCTTGATCGATTAATTTTTCGGATTCTTCCGATAAAATTATACCCATTGCCTCTTTAACTAACATTTTCTTGGTTTTAGTTTTAGCATTCCCAAGTGCTCTTCCTAACATATCACCGAGATTAAGAACGCCCATAGATGCACCGGGCATTCCTGGTATTTCAAAACTTCCGCCGCCAATAGGGGCAGTATCGGCTACGTTAATTTCAATTTCCGTATCATCAAGCTCACCGTTTAAAACTTTTTCCCGAAACTTTTCCCTCGTTTCGCTGCTAGATGTTTTACCGACTAAACCGTCTAATATTCTCTCAATTACTTTTTCTTTTGCATTTATATTTACTTCTGTTTTAGCTGCCATTTTTTGAGTGTTAACGGCTATTTCTACCAAATCACGAATTATTGACTCTACATCACGCCCTACATAACCGACTTCCGTAAATTTAGTCGCCTCTATTTTATAAAAAGGTGAATTGGTAAGCTTAGCGAGTCTTCTTGCGATTTCTGTTTTACCGACTCCGGTTGAACCGATCATTAAAATATTTTTCGGTACTATTTCGTTATGTAAATTACCCTCGACTCTTTTACGACGGCAACGATTTCTCAGAGCAATAGCAACGGCTTTTTTAGCCTTTTCTTGACCTACGATAAATCTATTAAGTTCATTAACTATTTCAGAGGGGGTAAGCCCCATAGGGTCTTTTTTATTTATATCGTCTTTTTTATTTTTAGATTTCATACAACTTTTTCCGTTATGATATTATGATTAGAAAACACACAAAGATCTGCTGCTATATTCATTGATTTTAAAGCAATTTCTTCGGCAGTTAGATCATTATCGTAAGACATTAAGGCACGTGCCGCAGATAATGCAAACAACCCCCCCGAGCCTATTGCGGCAACGTTATGTTCCGGTTCTACTACGTCACCGTTACCGGTCAAAATTAATATATGACTGCGATCGGCGACAATCATCATTGCTTCTAAACGACGTAAATATTTATCGCTACGCCAATCTTTTGCAAGCTCAACTGCACTTCTAAGCAAATTATGCTTATGTTGTTCTATTTTTGCTTCAAGTTTTTCAAATAAAGCAAGTCCGTCGGCAGTAGAACCGGCAAAACCGGCAATGATTTTATTATTTGCTATAGTTCGGAGTTTTCGGGCAGTAGATTTTAATACTGTGTTGCCGTGTGAAACCTGTCCGTCTGCAGCTATGATTATTTCTTCGTTCTTTTTCACACAAAGAATGGTAGTGCCGTGTAAGGCTAAATTATCTGACATAACTATAAAATTTATTGATATTAAGTTGCTAATTAAGTAATATATATACTTCGAGTAAATGAAGAGCGGTATACGAAGATCAACTTCAAAAAGAGCAAGAAATCCACAAGGCGAGGAGCGGAGCGTATACTTAATACGTGAGCACCGTAGCTCTTGTAGGATAACGTAGCCAATTTTTGAAGTTCATCGAGTATACTTTGTTTTTAGTAATTAAATAATTTGACTCGTCTAATTTAATTAATCGTTTTCTCTTGAATTTTCAAGGCTTAAATAATGAATATATACGCAATATATCTTAATCCCGAACAAAAAAATAATAATTTTGTTGTTGTTGAAGAGGGTTTTTCCTGGACAGCAGCCATTTTAAGTGTATTTTGGGCATTATACCATAAAATGTGGTTACCGGTTGTTATAGCGATAGTGATAAATATAATTGTAACAATAATTAATGTAGAAGAATTAACTCTTGTGTCTAAATTGGCAATAATGTTAATATTTGGCTTTTTTGCTTCCGATATAAGGGAAAATCATTTAAAAAGAAATAATTACGAACTTGAAGATATAGTAATTGCAAACTCAAAAATTGAAGCGGAATTAAAGTTTTTAATGCGGGTAAGTTAATGTATAATAAAGAAAATATTTTTGCTAAAATTATAAATAAAAACCTTCCGGCACAAGTAATTTACGAAGACGAACAGGTGCTGGCGTTTAAAGATATAGCACCCGTAGCACCCGTGCATATTATCGTTATACCTAAAAACGAATATATTGACTATGCCGATTTCATTGCCAATGCTTCCGCAAACGAAATAAAACATTTTTTTGCTAAAATTTCTGATATTGCAAAAGAAGCAGGTTTAGACGAAGACGGCTATAGATTAATAACCAACAAAGGGGAAAAATCGGGACAAACTATTTTTCATTTTCACTTTCACATTATTGGGGGTGAGAAACTCATCGGATTAATTAAATAAAAATGACTAAAAAATATAATATTGCAATCATAGGGGCTACCGGTAATGTCGGTCGTGAAACCCTAAATGTTCTAGCTGAACGTAACTTTCCGATTAATAAAATTTATGCCGTCGCATCAGATAGCTCCATCGGGCGAGAAGTTAGCTTTGGTGATCAAACTTTACGAACCGACAGCCTAAGTAAGTTAGATTTTGATAATGTAGATATTGCCTTTTTCTCGGCAGGATCAGATATATCAAAAGAATTTATTCCTAAAGCTGCCGCTAAAAATTGTATATCCATCGATAAATCTTCATATTTTAGGCTTGATGAAAAAGTGCCTTTGATCGTACCTGAAGCTAATTTATCATCACTTAAAGACTTTAATACTAAAAATATTATAGCTAACCCCAACTGTATCGCAATTCCACTTGCAGTAGTGTTAAAACCGTTAGATAATGAAATAAAGATAAAAAGAGTTGTAATATCTACTTATCAATCAGTATCTGGAGCAGGTAAAGCCGGAATGGATGAACTTTACGATCAGACTAAATCTAAATATACTTTTGGAGACCATGACTCTCAAGTATTTTCAAAACAAATTGCCTTTAACTTATTTCCTCATATAGGCACTTTGAATAATGACAATTATACAAGCGAAGAATCAAAAATTGCTTTAGAGTTACAAAAAATTGTCGGTGATCATTTTAAAACTAGCGTTACTTCCGTACGGGTACCCGTATTTATTGGGCATTCTATATCGGTTAATATAGAATTTAGCAGTAAAATAGATGCAACAGAAGTAGCAGAAATATTAGAAGAGGCTGACGGGGTTATTACGATTTCTAACTCTAACGACCCTGCTTATACCTCCCCTATTGAAGCAGTAGGCGAAGATGCCGTATATGTCTCCCGTATTAGAGATGATGCAAGCAGTGCAAATACCGTAAATTTATGGATTACATGCGATAATTTACGTAAGGGATCTGCCTTAAATAGCGTTCAGATTGCCGAAGAATTAATTAAAACTTATTTATAATATGGATAATAAAAATAATAATTTAAATAAAAAAAAACCACTAGTAATAGCACTAGAGCAGTGTAAAACCGCTTTTTGGATAGTTTTTTGGTTTGCTTTCGTAATTAACTTGTTGATGTTAATTACTCCACTTTATTCACTACAAGTTTTAGATAGAGTACTCGGCAGCGGTAATTTATATACGTTATTATATTTATCTATAATAATCGCTTATATTTATTTTGTTTACGGATTATTACAAATAGCACGTTCCTTCACGCTTATAAAAGTAGGAGAATGGCTTGATAGAACGGTAGCACCGGTGATTTTCTCCTCCTCAATTTCAGCAGCGGCAACACGTGTGAATATGGGTTCAAGCCAGTTATTGCGTGACTTTCAAGCCGTCAAAACATTCTTAACAAGTACCGGAATTAACACTTTATTCGATGCTCCTTGGAGTCTTATCTATATTGCGGTTATTTTCTCGATTCATCCATATATAGGCTTTATTACGGTTTTCGGTGCAGTAATTATAGTTTCAACGGCTTTCTTTAACGCAGCTGCTACCAACAAAACCTTAGGCGAAGCTACCGAGTTTTCGATTAAAGGTATGACGCAAGCAGATATTGCCAACAGAAATGCCGAAGTAGTTGAAGCAATGGGGATGATGAAAAACGTTACGAAAAACTGGCATAAATTTAATATATTAGCTCTTGAAAAACAATCGGTTGCTAGTTACCGCAATGGTGTTATTTCTAACTTCTCAAGATTTATCCGTAACATAATGCAGATGGCAGTTACCGGCGTCGGTGCTTATCTTGTCGTAGATAGCCACGGTGCGGCAATGACTCCCGGTAATATGATTATGAGTTCGATCATTGTCGGTAGAGCACTTGCTCCTTTTGACAATGCTATCGAGCTTTGGAAAAGCATGAGCGGTGCTATCAAATCATATAAAAATATTAACAACTTATTTAATACTTACGCTTCTCGTGACGAGTCGATGCCGATTCCAAATGTTGAGGGTCATCTTACCGTTGAGAATATCTATTACGCCCACCCTATTCCAAAACATTTACCGCAACCTCCTGCACCAAAATATGTTTTAAAAGGTATTAGCTTTGCTATGCAACCGGGTGAAATTCTAGCGATTATCGGTCCTTCGGCTACCGGAAAATCCACTTTAGCTAAAGTCTTAGTAGGTGTATGGAGAGAATCATCCGGTTCGGTACGTTTAGACGGTGCCGAAATTTATCGCTGGAATAGAGAAGATTTCGGTAAACATGTCGGCTATTTACCGCAAGGAATAGAGCTTTTCAGCGGTAGTATTAAACAAAATATAGCAAGAATGGAAGAAACTTCCGATCCGCAAAAAGTTATAGAAGCAGCAAAAATGGCAGGAGCCCATGAAATGATATTAAGATTCCCTGATGGATATGACTCGGATATAGGACATGCCGGTTCTAATTTATCAGGAGGTCAAAGGCAACGTATCGGGCTTGCTAGAGCTTTTTACGGTGATCCGAAACTTGTAATTTTAGATGAGCCTAATGCTAATTTAGATGAAGCCGGCGAAGTAGCACTTGCAAATGCTTTAAAGCATGCAAAGCAAAAAGGGATAGCCGTTCTTGTAATTTCGCATAGACCGTCAGTGCTATCCGTTGTTGATAAGATTTTAATATTACAAGACGGAGCCGTAGCGGTTCATGGAACACAGGAAGAAATCCAAAACCACTTCAAAACTTTAAAAAGCGGCACAATTCATATTAATGATTAAATTTTAGTATTATGCAGGACTTAAAACACAATAAACCTCAAATCACTCCGGAACAGTTAAAGCAATTACTGTCTTTAAGGGAGGATGCATTAAGCCTTAAAGGTCAAAGCTCCAAGCGTAAAGCTCTGATCAATACGACACTTAAAAGAACTTCTCAAGCCATAGAATTTTTGCTTGTTAAACTTGATAGGTTTATTAATTTTACTACGAAGAAAACCGACAAAGATCGCAATAATGTAGCACAAGCTGCTAGATCCCCCATACTTTTCGGTATTTATGTTACCGTTTTCTTAGTATTAATCGGCGGTATTTGGATGGCAGTTGCACCGCTTGATAGCGGAGCAGTAGCAATCGGTATAGTAATGCCTAGCACTAATAAGAAAACAATTCAACATAATGAAGGCGGTATTATTAGTGCTATTTACGTTAAACAAGGTGACAAAGTTAAAGAAGGTGATAAGTTAATTGAGCTTGAAGAAACTAGAATAAAAAGTGAACATGAAAATATCCTAGGTCAGTACCGTAATTTTTTAGCGACTGAAAATCGTTTAATTGCCGAACGTGATAATTTAGAACAAATCGAATTTTCCGATTTTCTAATGCAAGACATAAATTTGCCGGAAGTAGCTAAAATAATTCATACTCAGGAAAATTTATTTAGATCAAAAAAAGAAGTATATAATTCTGAAAAAGATGCTCTACAACAACGTATTTCTCAACTTGAGAAAAAAATTGAAGGATTAGAAGCAAGAAAAGTTGCAGCGATTAAAACAGCCGAAGTTTACCAAGATCGTTTGAAAGCTTTAAGAACTTTAAAAGAAAAAGGATTTATACAAAAAGCAGCTTTATTAGACCAAGAAGCAAAAGTAGCTAGTTCTAAAAGTGATGTCGCAACAACTGAATCAGAAATAGCCGGGACACATCATACTATTACCGAAGCTCAAATCAGCATTATAAACTTGCAAAATAAATATACTGAAAAAACTTTAACGGAACTTCGTGAGGCTCAAGTGCAAACGGCAAGCCTTAAAGAAAAGTACAATGCTGTAACAGACTCACTTAACCGTGTAATAATTAGATCACCCGTTGACGGTATAGTGAATAATTTAAAATATCATACGATTGGCGGTGTTATAGGTCACGGGCAACCTATTATGGAAATTTCACCAACTAACGATGTATTGATCATAGAGGCTAAAGTATCACAAAAAAATATTGATTCGGTGCATGAAGGGTTAACTGCTAAAATACGCTTTAGTGCATTTAAATCAAGAACTACTCCAATGTTTACCGGTAAAGTAGTAAGCGTATCACCCGATATTGTTCAAGATGAAAGACAGCACCCGCAGCAGCAAGATAATTTTTATATTGCAAGAGTCGAGATTGATATGGATGAATTTAATAGAATTGCTAAAGCAAAAAATCTTGAATTACATCCCGGGATGCAGGCTGAAGTACAAATCGTAACGGGTACCAGAACTCTACTCCGCTACCTGCTTGATCCTGTAACCGATACTGCGTTTAAGGCATTTAGAGAGAAATAGAATTACGATCAGTGTCATCCCGTGGCTTGACCGGCGTTGTTGCATGGCTCGAGAAACCTATTCAATGTCATTCCCGCGTAGACGGGAATCCAGTAAAATATATAAAAAATTTAGTTTTTTATATATTTATTTTATCAATAATACAATTTTTGTACTGATATTAGGCTATTTTTTCTGGATTCCTGCTTTCGCAGGAATGACATAGGGAGCCATGCAACAACGC
>DYDX01000007.1 GCA_020404425.1 Rickettsia endosymbiont of Pyrocoelia pectoralis | reverse complement strand
TATCAACGATTGAAGTAGTATTTTGGTCATTTTGTGCCAACGAAATTCTTACCTTATACTACTTCACTTCTCTTATTTCAAGCCTGCTTGACTCACTTATTCTCTAATTTTGTCCGGTACTATACATTTATTCACGGGATGTACAGTGGTAAAACCTATCCATGCAGACAACGCCGCTATTATTTACAATCTGCTGCTAAAGACCTAATAAGTTCAATAATTATCTTTCTAAGATTTGGGTTTTGTATTTTACTAAATGCTCTAGTAAGAGACAGAATTTCCCTTTCTACGGTTCTTGATAATTCTTTTCTATCAAAAGGAATTTCTGCTTCATATTTTTCGCTTTCTTCGGCAACGTTATCAAGGCGATATTCTTCTATTTCTTTAATTAAATATCCCACCTCATTAGCAATACTCTTATCTTCTTGATCAGGTTTGTATTCTAGTTCTGATTTATCCTCTTCAGCATTGTTAAAAAAATGTTTTAAGGGCATGTTTAGAGCTTTTGCCAAAACATATAACCTACTTACCGGAATAGCACTTACTCCTTCTTCATATTTCTTCATTTGAACTGCATTAACATTTATTACTGCCCCTAGCTCTTTATGACTAAGACCTACCGTAATGCGTTGTTGTTTTAAACGTTCGCTTGTAAATTTATTTATCTGATTTGTTGATTTTCTCATTTTAATAAAAGCTTAAGTTATTAAAAATTAATTATTGTAATTCAACTTTAAGTATATTATACATATAGTATATTTATAATCAAGTAACTTTATTAAAAAATTAAACAAAATATTTAAATTCCTTTATTTATCAAGCTTTAACGTTAATAAATAATTCATTAAAAATACAAAAATAATAGCTAATAATATAGTAATGTTACCAAATTTTGAGAAAATTGTAGGTGAATTTAATTTTACAGGAATTAAACCCTCGGTATAATTTATTTCGTTTAAATTTAGTTTGTTTATTACTCTTCCAAGAGGGTCAATAATGGCTGAGATACCGTTATTTGCTGCCCTAATCATCGGAAGACCGTTTTCCACTGCTCTACTTCTGCTAATGTGAAAATGCTGATAAGGTCCGCTTGACTTACCGTACCATCCGTCATTTGTCACATTAATTATTACATCGGTTATTTCGTTACTAGTCCGAACAAAATCAGGAAAGATAGACTCATAACAAATAAGGGGCTTAATATTTAGATTATGTTTTTCAAGATAAACAAGCCCCCCGTTTCCCTCTTTATAATCAATTAAACCGTGAGTTAATTTTTTAAAAGGCAATATCTTTTTCAGCGGCATATATTCACCAAAAGGTACTAAGTGGGATTTATGATACTCAAATAATTTATTGCCGTTCTTTTCAAGAGCATACATAGCGGTATAAAGCTCAAACTCCTCTCCTCGTTTTTTATTATCCGATATTCCGCCGGTTATTAAGATAGCATCCGTAGAACTTAACATATCTAATAGCTCCGCTTTAACCTGCGGTATATCGTAAGGCACAACAAGTGCCGCTTCCGACCAGATAATTAAGTCGGTGGGTTCTGTATTTTCCGACAAATTAATATGCAGCATCAAATTATGCCAAAATTCTTCTTCGTTCCATTTTTCGGTTTGAGGAATTGAGGGCTGCACTATACGTACTTTTATATCTGTAAAATTTGTAGGATTGTTATTTAATCTTATGCTACCGTAAGTAATAATTACGATTAATATTATAGCCGAAATAGTTAATAAAACTTTTAACTGCTTAAACTGCTTAGTAAAAAACGGATAGAATGACGTAGAGATAAATATAACTAAAAAACTAAGCCCGTATATACCGATTATGCTTAAAGGCTGAATTAACACATCCGAAAACGAAAAAGCATAACCTATTAAATTCCAAGGAAGACCGGTAAATATCCATGATCTCACCCACTCGAAAAAGATCCAATATATACAAAATATAAATTGATAATATTTGTTTTCTCTAGCAAAAAAGCTAGCTACGCAACTTGCAGATACGAAACAAGCTAAAACTAAAGGCAATCCGAATAATGCAAAAGGAATAGCCCACCAAAAATCATTAATGTAAACGCTAACTCCTAGGCTAATCCAGTATATTCCGCTTAGGAAATGCCCGAAGCCGAATAGAAATCCTAATTTTGCCGTTTCTTGCCAATCCTTGGCTTTTTGAATCACATAACATAAATAAGATAAGGTTAATAATGCCGGAACGAAAAAAGTCGGAGCGAATACTAATCCGCTTAAAGTGCCTAGTAACAAGCAAATAGTTTTTGGATAATACATTTTTTTACTTTAAATTATTTACAAAATAATACATCATGCTATCATTTCAGCAAGTTTTTAATAAAGCGGGTAAATATAATGACTACAGGATTACTACAAGGGAAAAAGGGATTAATTACAGGTGTTGCAAATAACATGTCCATATCATGGGCAATAGCACAACTTGCTCATAAACACGGTGCAGAGCTTGCTTTTACTTATCAATCGGAAGCATTAGAGAGAAGAGTTAGACCGCTTGCTGAAGAAGTCGGATGCAATTTCGTTAGCGAACTTGATGTTACGAATCCGGAATCGATTACTAATCTATTTGCCGAAATAAAAGAAAAATGGGGCAGTTTTGATTTTATGCTTCATGGTATGGCTTTTTCGGATAGAAACGAACTTAAAGGACGCTATATTGATACTAGTTTAGCAAATTTTGGTAATAGTTTACATATCTCATGCTACTCTCTTGTAGAGCTTGCAAAACATGCCGAACCTTTAATGAATGAAGGCGGGAGTATTATAACGTTAAGTTATTACGGTGCCGAGAAAGTCATACCTAATTACAACGTTATGGGAGTGGCAAAAGCAGCTCTTGAAGCAAGCGTTAGGTATTTAGCAAACGATATGGGCGAAAATAATATTAGAGTAAATGCTATTTCGGCGGGTCCGATTAAAACCTTATCAGGTAGCGTTATCGGTGATTTTAATTCGATGCTTAAATCCCACGCTACAACCGCTCCGTTAAAACGTAATACTACGCAACAAGACGTAGCAGGAGCCGCTGTATATTTATTCAGTGAATTATCTGCGGGAGTTAGCGGCGAAGTTCATTACGTCGATTGCGGATATAATGTTATGGGAAGCAATAAGATTGTAAGTTGATTTTCACCGTCTGAGCTACGGAAATTGCGACCTTGTTGCATGGCTTAGAAAACCCGCTCGATGTCATACCGTGGCTTGTCCACGGTATCCAGAATTATAACTAAAAATATCAATAATTTTGATATTTTTAACTGGATCCCGTGAATAAATCTATAGTACCGGACAAAATTAGTTACTAAGTTGAAAGAGAGTAAAGTTTTTATCATAAAAAAAGATTTTATTAATCAAAGAATAAATCTTATTAGTAGATTTAGTCAAG
>DYDX01000006.1 GCA_020404425.1 Rickettsia endosymbiont of Pyrocoelia pectoralis | reverse complement strand
CTTTATGGGTACCGTTTTTTACTATATTCTCACTCCGGCATTCTTTGCATTCTTTCCACTCTTTTAACATCCTTATACCTTAACTTTTTTTTAAAGGATATTTTCTTTCCTACTCCCTGTCAACTTTTTTTAGGCAATGCCCTTATTCGTATTACAAAATTGAATTATAAAATATTTCTTGCTTTTTCAAACTAGTTAGACTAGTCTTTATCTATGAGGAATAAAATTATAGATTTATATGAAACAGTGGCAAATGCAAGAAGCAAAAGCTAAGCTAAGTGAAGTAATACAACAAGCCGTCCGAGAAGGTCCGCAAGAAATAAGCGTTAGAGGCAAATCAACCGTTATTGTATTGTCTACAAAAGAATATGCTTCTTTAACTACTCCTAAATCTTCTTTTATTGATTTTTTACAAAATTCTCCGTTATTTGGTATAGACCTTGATATAGAAAGAGATAAAAGCACTATTCGAAAAATTGAATTATAATCATGAATTATTTAATTGATACAAATGTAATTTGTGAACTTGTTAAAACAAAACAGAGTACCCACGTACTTAAATGGTTTAATTCCATAGAAAGTCAAAAATTATACTTAAGCGTTTTAACTATAGGGGAAATACGTAAAGGTCTAGAAAAAATTACTGATATTAGAAGAAAGGATAAAATACGTATATGGCTTGATCAAGAATTAGAAAGCTGGTTCAAAGGACGTATTTTGCCGATTGATCAACAAGTAGCTAATAAATGGGGGCTATTACAAGCAATGCAAAATAAAACTTTACCAGCTATCGATAGTTTAATTGCAGCTACGGCTTTACATTTTGATCTAATATTAGTAACACGTAATATTAAAGATTTTAACCATTGTAACCTCGAGGTGATTGATCCTTTTAGTTTATAAAAATGCTTCTTCGATAGGTAGTAATTTTAACTTTGGTAGCATCGGCATGATTAAGTCTATTCCTGCTTTTTCATTACTATTACCGTGTACTAATATAAAAGAACCGTTCTGCACTTTTTCGCCTTTAGCAAGCCAAGCATTGCTGCCAAGCGGAATAAATCCGAAGTTTTTGAGTTTTCCTATTAAATTTTGATCTGAAATTAAGCCTGGAAAACGAAAAAAAGGCGAAGGAGCGATATTATAACTTACTAATATTTTCCCTGCTTCTAATACTTCATTTTCAAAATCTTCTGCATTAGAGAGTAGAAAGTTATCACCTAAAGGTTTATCCTTAAAATATGGATGACTAAATGAATGATTAACCCATGTTATATGCAAATAATCGTTTTCTTGCTGTCTTATTAACCATAAGAACTCTTCAGGATGTTTATTAATCCACAACCCCGAAACACATATAGTAATGGGAATAGGTTTATTTAGCTTAACTGCTAATTCTACCAGCTTTTTAAAAAACTCTTCTTCAAAATTTTTAGATGAAGGACACATATCAATTGTAAGAAATTGTCCTTCTAATTTATACATTGAATGGGTTGCACCGTAATTTTGCTGTGTATAAGGCGGAGAAGTATATTTATCTAAAGCTTTAATATAAGGAGTATTATTTAGTTTTTCTAAAAGAATTTGCTTTTCTTTTGCATTTTTAGGTAATGCTACTTGATCATAAGGTACTAATACGGTTTTGAAAGAATCGGGGTCTACTAAAACAAAGTATTTTTTGGAATTATTTAAATAAGAACGAATAGCAATTTTTGTCTTTTGATCATTAGTAATTACAGGTAAAAATTCTGACCTATAATTAGTTATAGTTGCCGCTTTCTCATTAGCATAACTTAGATTAAAAAATAATATTATAAAAACAAAACTTAAAAACTTACTCATCTTTCCATATCTATAACGCTCGTATAAAACTCCGTTATCTTATCCTTTACCGCTGCGGAATTATTTATTAAATTAATACTACCTCTAAACTCCGAGGAGTTAGGCAGCCCGCTACTATACCAACCGATATGTTTGCGTGCCAGCGGTACGCCTACGAATTCGCCGTAATAATCGATAATTGCCTGATAATGCTGCTGTACGATATCTAACTGCTCTGCTATGGAAGGTGCGGGCTTTTCTTCGCCTGTTTTAAGGTAATGGTCAATTTGCGAAATAAGCCAAGGTTTGCCATACGCCCCTCTACCGACCATAACACCGTCTGCATCGGATTTTTGAAGTGCTTCTTTCGCTTTAGCAAAGTTGGTAATATCCCCGTTAGCAATAACCGGAATTTTTACGGCTTCTTTAACCTGTTTAATGAAATCCCAATCGGCACTACCCAAATAAAATTGGCATCTTGTTCTACCGTGAACGGTAACCATCTGAATCCCTGAATCTTCGGCAATTTTAGCTAAAGTCGGAGCATTTCTTGTTTGATCATCCCAGCCCATACGCATCTTAACCGTTACTGGAATTTTTACCGCTTTCACCGTTGCTTCAAAAATCTTAGCCGCAAGCTCTTCATCTCTCATTAAAGCTGAACCCGAATAACCGTTTACGACTTTTTTTGCCGGACAGCCAAAATTAAGATCAATGATTTTTGCTCCCATAGCCTCGTTCATTTTCGCAGCTTCAGCAATCACGTTCGGCTCACAGCCCGCTAGCTGTACGCAAGCACTGGTTGCATCGTCACGCATAATATTACATTTCTGCATCGATTGCCTAGACTCCACAATCATTGCTCTACTTGCAACCATTTCAGAAATTACAAGCCCCGCCCCAAATCTTTTTACTAATTTTCTAAATTCTAAATCAGTAACTCCCGACATCGGAGCAAGTATAACATTTGAAGTAAGCTCGATATTGCCTATTTTGATCATAAAAAACGCTATATAAATAATTAGCATTATATCACATTTACACATTTTTGTCTAATAATACTAATTAGGAATAGACAAAAGCCGATTAATCTATTATAAGCTTAAGTTATATTTCATGCTCCTAATAAATGAATTAGTAGGTAGACGAAGTTTTATTTGGAAAAGAGCAAGGAGTCTATAAGGCAAGGAGCGGAGCGTACAAAGGTACGTGAGCACCGCAGCTCTTATAAGACGACGTAGCCAATTTTTCAAATAAAACCAGTATACATGGCCACGTAGCTCAGTTGGTAGAGCAAAGGACTGAAAATCCTTGTGTCGTTGGTTCGATTCCGACCGTGGCCACCATTTTTTAATCATCACCAGTTAATCAATCTTTTTTCTTTTAATGTAAAACCCCATTATGTCATTCCGTTGATCGCAGGAATCCAGTAAAAATATCAAAATTATTGATATTTTTAGTTGTTTATAAATTTTATTGCATAATGAGGCTATCGCTTATATACTTTCGGTGTATACTCGCTGAATTTGAAAAATTGGCGTCGTCGTTTTATAAGAGCTTCGGTACTCACGTACTATAGTACGCTGCGTTCCTTGCCTTATGAACTCCTAGCTCTTTTCCAAATTGAGCTTCGTCTACCAACTTTTCATTTACTCGGTGTATATATTAAATCTGCTAAAGTTTTATATGGTAAATAGTAATTTTTATAAAAATCTAGGACCGAGAAAACTAACGGCAATTATAGATTTTCTACAAGATATTATAGAAGCTCCTAAAATCTATGAAGATATAGAGATTCAAGATATTAAGATTCTACAAGAAGCTTCAGAAAACGATCTTGGCTTTTTAAGTAATATTAAATATTCCGGTTTTCTAAAAACTACTAAAGCTGCCGTTTGCATTGTACCGAAAGATTTTAAAGGCGAAGTCAACCCGGGTACTATTTTACTTCATGCCGAGAATTCATATTACGCATACGGGAAATTGATAGATTTTTTCTATGCTCCTATGAAATCATATCCTGTTAAAATAATGCCGTCGGCTTATGTTGCAGATTCGGCTATTATCGGTAAAAATTGTTATATAGGTCATAACGTCGTTATTGAAGATGATGTTGTTATAGGCGATAATAGTATTATAGAAGCAGGAAGCTTTATAGGTATAGGGGTAAAAATCGGTAGAAATGCTAAAATAGAGTCAAACGTTTCCATTAATTACGCAATTATCGGTGATGATGCGGTGATACTTACGGGGGCAAGAATCGGACAGGACGGCTTTGGGTTTTCTACCGAAAAAGGCACGCATCATAAAATACTTCATACAGGGATCGTTAAAATCGGCAATAATGTAGAAATCGGTGCTAATACGACTATTGATAGAGGAGCATTACAAGATACTATTATAGAAGATTTATGCCGCATAGATAATTTAGTGCAAATCGGACACGGCGTAAAAATAGGTAAGGGTGCTATGCTTGCGGCACAAGTAGCTATAGCAGGTAGTAGCACGATAGGTAAATATTGTGCACTCGGGGGGCAAGTAGGAATAGCCGGTCACCTCACTATAGGGGATGGAGTGCAAATAGCCGGACAAAGCGGCGTAATACAAGATATAGAAGCAGGTAAAATCGTTGGAGGAACTCCGACCGTGCCTATTAGAGATTGGCATAAACAATCTATTATTATGAAACAATTAATAAATAAGAGAAATAAATAAATGACTATCGATATTACGGAAATCATGGAACTTATTCCACATCGCTACCCATTCTTATTAGTAGATAGAGTGCTTGAAATTAATCTTAATAAATCCATAATCGGTATTAAAAACGTTACGGTCAACGAACCGCAATTTACAGGACATTTTCCGGCAAGACCGGTTATGCCGGGCGTGCTAATGGTTGAAGCAATGGCACAGCTAGCTGCTATATTAGTCGGTAAATCTCTAGACTCTACTAAGGATAAAGAAGTTTTTTTAATGGCTATCGAAAACTCAAAATTTCGCAAGATAGTTCAGCCCGGGGATACTATGCACATGCAGGCAACTATCGATCAGCAAAGAGCTAATGTATGGAAATTCTCAAGTACCGTTACGATTGACGGTGAAATAGCGGCAGAAAGTAAATTTACTGCAATGATTAAAGATAAAGCATAAAAGGACAATAGTGACAAATTCTAATATACACCATACCGCTATAATTACCGAAGGTGCAAAGATCGGTAAAAACGTAAAAATCGGTCCATACTGCGTTATCGGCTCGGAAGTAGTACTCCACGATAATGTAGAGTTAAAATCCCACGTGGTTATTGATGGTATTACCGAAATCGGTGAAAACACCGTAATTTATCCCTTTGCTTCAATCGGTCAACCACCACAAATCCTAAAATACGCTAATGAACGCTCAAATACTATAATCGGCTCTAACAATACTATTAGAGAATATGTTACCATTCAAGCAGGAAGCCAAGGCGGCGGGATGATAACCAAAATAGGTAATCATAATTTATTTATGGTCGGTGTTCATATCGGTCATGATTGTAAAATTGGCAATAACGTAGTATTTGCTAATTACGTAAGTTTAGCAGGTCATATAGAAGTAGAAGATTATGTTATAATCGGCGGCTTATCTGCGGTTCATCAATATGCTAGGATCGGCAAACATTCAATGATCGGCGGTTTATCGCCGGTTGGAGCGGACGTGATACCTTTTGGGCTTGTAAGTAGTAAAAGAGCCGTACTTGAGGGGCTTAATCTAATCGGCATGAACAGGAAAGGCTTTGATAAAGCAGAATCCTTAGGAGCTTTAAAAGCAATCGAAGAAATTTTTTCAGGAGAAAGCACTTTTGCCGAACGTATTAAAAAGGCCTCGGAGAAATATAAAAATAATTCTATAGTAATGCAGATTATAGAGTTTCTTAATATGGATAGTAACAGAGCTTTCTGCCGGTTTGAAAAGTAACACTCTTTTCGTTATTGCATATTATATTAATTAATGTTATAATGCTGTTGAGGTCGTTAACTGCGTAGCGGGTAACGACCACTATTGGTTTTTAGGTAGAACTATCAAACCATATCCCTCATAAATTGCCTTATCATTCTTTCTAAACTTTTGTCTAATAATTTGAAAATCTTCTTTAATTTGTTTACCTAATATATAGCGTCCTATAGGGGTAACTACTAAATCTGCTAATTGTAAGCCTGCAATATTGTCTTTTTTGTCACGTAATTCTAAATCCTTGAAACACTGCCGGATTTTTTTTGCTCTTAAATACCTAGTACCTTGTACTTTTAAATTTTCCCATGCAATCTTTAATTGATTATCTAATGTATTGTTACGCTTTTCAGCAATTATTAATCCTTGCTTGTTATAAGGAATATCAAAACCAAAACGCTCTAATAATATATCCAAGCTTAACATATAAGGATCAAGTGCAGCAGCACCGTAATTATGTAAATGATCGTTTTTATGAATTACACAAGCAATTACTTTATATTGTAATCTTTTCATTAAATCATTTAGCTCTTAATAAAAAAAGGCTCTAAAATCTTTATCTTTGAGGCATAAAAATTTATTTTTATTGCGACATATCTCCGCAGTATGCAATATAATATCTGTAGTACCGAAAACTTTCTGCTTAAATTTTTCCATTTCATACGTTAACTCGTTATCGGCATAATTTTTTTCTACAATTACGCCCCCAAGTACAAATACAGGATATGAGGGGTCGATTTTTGTAAGGCTGTGATCGCCTGACTCATCTATAAATAGTACATGCATTAATTATTTTCCTACCCTTTTAGGTAAATATTCTATTGCTAAACCTTTTGCTTTTTGTGTGTTTAAACGTACATTTAAGTTATTTAGCTTATTTTTATTAGGTTCAATCAGAATTTTTATAATCTACCTACATTTTAAATTAAATCAACTATTTTTTATTATTGTAGTAATTATAAAGCAGGATAGGGAGTAAAGACGAATTCAATTTTTTAATTTAAAAGCTGTATGACGTTTTTGATGCATGTAATAAGACCATTATCACGCAAATGAAATACAAGTAGTTTAGGTAAGTATCGGATATGGCGACCCCTACGGGACTCGAACCCGTGTTCCCACCGTGAAAGGGTGGTGTCCTAACCGCTAGACGAAGGGGCCTTGGAAGTAGGCAGATTTAAAACTGTGTCGTACCATAACTTAACTGGCGTTGCCCGCATGGGTCGAAAAGCCCGTTTAGTGTCATACCGTGGCTTGTCCACGGGATGACAGCGGAAAAACCGAGCCATGCAACAAGACCAGTCTACGGTATGACAATAATACTTTACTTAAGGGTTTTATACATCAACTTTTAACTTATTGCAAGCATGAATTTACTATAAGCTCACTTTTAATTTAACACTACCTTGATGGCTTCGATAATGTTTATTCAAATAATGATTATATTCTAAAGAAATAGTAGTATTTTTTATATTTCCTATAATACCGGTTCCTAAATTATAAGATGTTTTCGGTTGCTTCGGTATTACATAATTTTGGGTAAATTTATTATCAAGTATTTGAACGATTCTATTTACTCTTTGAGTCTTTTCTTTAATATTATGTTCAACAGCCCCGTGCAAAGTTAGACCTAAATTATTAACCTTTAAGATATCTTTTAAAGGTATTCTAACTTTAGTACCGACAATCCCCGCCATTATGTTATTCTCTTTCATTGTAAGAGATATTTCTTGGACGCTAATACCTGTTTCATTATATACGCCATCTCGCGATTTACCGTATCTTAAACCGATATTCGGCGTAATTATTACATTATTCTTGGTTAGATGATTATAATTAAGTAACGCTTCTGCATTGTAACTATCGTTGCGGTGCTTTACACTACTTTTAAATTTAATATCCCCTAGTGAATAAGTAGTTTTATCTTTAATGAAATTTCTCGAAGCGGCGATTAAAGCTTGCACCGTAAAATTCTTCGGCAATTCTTTTTGTCCGTAAACGGAAATTACATGGCTATTAATAAGTTCTTTATCATTATTCTTATTATTTTTAAATTTAAATACCGAATGAACGTTACTATAAGCGATACCTATAACGTTGTTATCTATTTCAACGTCAAAACCGATAGTACCGCCTTTATTAATACCTTTATAACCGTTTACATTATTAATACGTCCTTGATTATTAGTACCGTACATACCACGCACCCATAAACCTCGCTGTATACTTGACTCATTATCACCTGCCGCCATCGCTGCTTCATTATTCTTAATAACCGTAGTAGTATCTAGACGGGTATTAAGAATAGCATTTTTTACCATAACAACAACTTTATTTGAGTGGTTAGTAGTAACAGGCGTTTCTGCAATATTCTTTACGGCTTCTTGTACTTTTTCCTTATGAATTGCCGTATTAATTGCTTTATTAATTGCTTTAACCTGCTCTTCTTCAGAATCGCTTACCTCTAAATCTGATAGCTCACCTCCTATTCCCGAATCATTATCCCTTTCCTCTTCTAATTCTGAATCTTCGTACCCGCTACCATCGCTTAATTCTAATCCATAATATCCATTACTTGGCGCAGGCAATCCGCATATGGACTTACTTGCTTTTTGGACGGGGAATTCCGTTACTTCTTTATCTTCCGGTTCTTCATTTCTTACAACTACGCCACCGTCTGATGGAGCGGGAATATTTTCAACTTTTGCATTCCCGCTTATATCGCTTGTAATTAAATCAGATTTATTGTTTAAACCTTCAAATTCAACTAATTCCTCAAACTCTTCATCTAAATTTTCATTATTACCGACTAAGGCATTAAATAACGCATCAATATCCTCTTCTGAATCAGCATGCGTTAATTGTTGTTCTAGAGTTGATGTTTCAGGAAGTCCTGTATCAAATTTTTCTTTATCTGTTTCTAAAATTACCTTACTATTCGCTCTTTTTTTATCTTTATTAATGGTAGCATAAATAGGTTCATCATTAGGTGACGTAACTATAATCTGCGGTATAGAATTATTTTGCACAGCTTCATTTTTTAGGTCTTGTATTTTTTGCTCTAATCGTGACTGTTCAACGTTTAAATTAAGAGCTTGAATAGCTAATTCCTTAAGACTTGAATCATTAGGATTTTTGCTGTGTAATGCACAATATTGTTCTTTTTTAGAATTTTTAGCTGTTCTAACATTTTCTAAATCTAAATAAGCTAAATTTTCCTCAGGGTTTTTATTAGGATCAGTTATTAACGCCTTTAATTCTCTTTCTAACCTGTTTGTTTCTGCTTGATGCTGAGTATTAAGAACAGGCTTTTGCAATATTAGGGGTTTTTGTTCAAACGTTTCTTTTGATTTATTTGCTTCTTGCTCTAATTGCGATTCTCTTACACTTAAATTAAGAGTTTCAAGAGCTAAAGCATCACTTGGATTTTTACTATATTGCTCTTCTATAAATTCTTTAGCATTTCTCACTTTTCCTATTTGTTCTATAGTATCGAGCTTATCTAGATCAAATGTACTACTTACTAAATCTAAATAATCTAATCTCTTGTTAAGCTCATTATATATATTACCTAATGGTAACTCGGTAGTTTTAACGGTTTCTGTATAATTTTTATTGTCTAATGATTCGAAATTATTTTTCAAACTTTCAAAACCTGAATCAAAATTTTGCTGCTTCGGTTGGACAAGCGTTTCATCAGCTGATCCCAGTATTACCTGCATATAAGCCGGCGTTGTTCCTGATATTGGTATTTCATACCCATCATTCTCGCCTGTTTTATTCATCTTATTGTTAAGATTGCTAACATATGGCGTTAATGGTATTTTAACGTCGCCATTTTTATCCTTTGATTCCAAATGAGTAGGGATAGTAGAAGTTGACGGAGGCGTTGGCGGGGTAGGAACCGATATTTCTAGATTTTTTATACCTGCTTCAATGTTGTGTTTTGTTGCTATGGCAATATAATTTGCTATTTGTTTTTGCTGTTTTTTTAGCTTTGTTCTGCTTGTTGCTTCTTTAGCCTTCTCTGCTATTTTTTTAGCTTCATTTTGTGCTAACTCTCCAGCTTTTACTTGTTCCTTGATTAATGATAATTCTTTTTTTGCCGATTCTTTTTTTTCTTTATCTTGTATATTCGCTATTTTTGTTTCAATATCCTGTAATTGCGTCTCTAAGGTCTTATAATTATTACTAGATATTTGTTGCATTTGTCGTACAATAGATTCTTTTATAGCTTGTATCTCTGCGTTTTTTTGTTTATTTTTTAATTCTTTAGCAGTTAATTGATTTATCTCTGACTGTTCACGTTGCTTTATTAATTCTGCATAAGAATCTGCATTTATATTATTATAATGATCTGCTCTATTTAAACTTTCTATGCTAGCACTTTTATTACCAATTGCCATTCCTTCCATGGGTACTGCAACTATTGACCCTACCGATATAGATGCAAGTAACGAATATTTTAAAACTCTTAATTTTTTTGATGAATTATTTCCTATTAATTTACTCATACACAAATACCTTAAATTTATATTATTAATAATTATTTACTTAAATGTCGCATACCATAATAGTATTATTAATAAAAATCAATATTTTTGGTTAATTTATTTTAATAAACTTGGATTTATCATTGAAAAGAAACAAAAATACTATATGATGCCTTTTTAACTTATAATTGAAAATGCTTTATTACATAAAAACAAAGTTTGAAGCAGAATATGATAACCTTAATTTATGGTATTTTGTAAGTTTTATTTGTGGAATTGTAGTGTATTTTACCCTAAGGTTTAATTATTCATTTTCAACTATTAATATTAGCTTACTTTCTTTTTTAATATTATCTATTAGCAGGAAATATATAAACAATCTAGGCAAGTGGGGATTAATTGACTATAGCATTATTTTTAGCTTTATTTGTAAGGTCATAATTGCTTTTATTTTTGGAATAGTTATATCCAAAAATCGTACTATGAATCTGCATGCTCAAACTCTTCATAAACCTATAATTACTGAGGTCAGCGGCAAAATAGAGTCTATAAAACCAACTATTATAGGAGGGCAAATAGTACTTAACGAAATAAAAATTCAAAAAATTAATCGTAATTTACAAAAGGTAAAAATCAGCGTACCAAAAAAATATTTACAGGAAATTAGGGTAAATGATTACATTACCGTACTTGCCAAGCTTTACAAGCCGCAAAATAGTATATTACCGGGCGGTTATGATTTTGGATTTTATGCATATCTTGCCGATATAGGTGCAAATGGCTATGCTATGTCAGAACCTAAGATCATAGAACGCAAGGAAACAAATATAGACAGTTTTATTCATAAAATCCGTATCGCTATTTACGATAATTTAATAGGGAAATTGGGCAAAGATAAAGGAAATTTTGCTGCTGCGATATTACTCGGCGAAACGAAAGGCTTAAATAGGCAGATCATGCAAGATATGCGGCAAAGCGGTATTTCGCACGTACTTTGCGTTTCAGGCTTGCATTTATCTTTAGTGGTAATGATTTTCTTCCTTACTTCCCGCTTTCTATTAAATTTATCAAATTATTTAGCCTATAATTATAATATAAAGCTACTATCCGCTTACTGCTCATTAATCGAGAGCTTTGGTTATTTGGTGTTAAGCGGCATGCAAATTGCAGCGACAAGAGCATTCATTACGGCAGCAATTCTTATTTACGGCATTATCATCGGGCGCTCTTGCTTTCCTCTTCGCTCTCTTGCAATCGCAGCTTTTATAATATTATCGCTAAACCCTGAATATATTTTTCACCCAAGTTTTCAGTTATCCTTTATTGCCGTATTATCGCTTGTTGCAGGCTTTGAATTTTATTTAAAAAACTCATGGTTTCTCGGCGAAAATAAAGGAATTTTCGGAGCAGTAAAATTTTATGTAGCATCAAATATTTATTCCAGCTTTTTGGCAAGCATTATCACCGCACCGGTAGTAATAAACCAATTCTTCATATTCTCTACTTACTCGGTACCGGCAAATCTTATCGTTGTTCCCATAACGTCCTTTTTTCTTATGCCTCTTGCTCTATTATCGCTTCCTTTTACTGTGATCGGCTTTGATAGCTATATCTTAAAGATTATAGGATTTTTTATTGATCTAATAATCAAAACAGCCCACTATTTTAATAATTTACCTGGCTCGGTATGGTATTTCGGTTATATTACGAATTTTAGTATTTTACTTTTTTTATTTGGCTTTTTCTGGATTTGCATATGGAAAACAACTTGGCGTTTATTTGGACTTGCCATTATGGCAGTATCTTTTATATTTATGCTTTATTCTCCAAAACCGGAATTGATATTTGATGTAAATAATATGGCAGTCGGCGTTAAGAACAAACAAGGCAAACTTGAAATTTATGCCGATAAAATGCCGGCATTTAATAGAGTATATTGGGCTAATTGGTTTGGACAGCAGGATAGTCGGGTATTACCTTTAAAGGATAATATCTTTACTACCGATTATGAACAAAAAATTGCTCTTAATAAAAATAATTTTTGTCAAAAGGCTGAAATCCAGATCAATCTCAATTATAAAGCTAAATGTAAAGGTAAGTTACTAACTATTAATGAAAATTTTTTAAGAAAAAGTCCCGTTATACTTATATTTTGCAATTTAAAAGAATGTACGGTAAAATCAAACAATGCAAACTATACAGAAAACACTAAAAATTTCTTCAAAAGGATATAAGAAGATTTTACATATCCTTAATGAAAAAGGGCAAGCAAGGCTTATCGGCGGGTGCGTGCGAGATGCATTACTTGATAAGGAGAGTTACGATATTGATATAGCTACTACTTTAATACCTGATGACGTAATGGGTATTTTATCAAAAGCGAAAGTAAAAACCATCCCGACAGGTTTAAAATTCGGTACGATTACGGCAATTTTGGAAGGCGAGAAATTTGAAATTACTACTCTTAGAAAAGATATCGAATGTAACGGACGTCACGCTAAGGTAATATTCACAAGCGATTTTGCCGAAGATGCAGCGAGAAGGGATTTTACCATTAATGCCTTAAGTTATTGTCCTTTTAAGAATGAGATATATGATTACTTTAGTGGTTTTAAGGATTTGGAACAACGCAAAGTAGTCTTTATAGGCGTGGCTAAAGAGCGAATCCAAGAAGATTATTTGCGGATTTTACGTTTTTTCCGTTTTTCTAGTTATTACGCAGAACAACTTAATTCCGAAGGACTTGAGGCCTGCAGAATTTTACAAGACGATTTAAAAAATTTATCACGTGAAAGAATCAAAGCCGAAATGGACAAAATCATAATTTCAAAAAATAGTCCACAAGTTTTAAAGGCGATGTTCGACACTCATATTTTAAAGTTAATATTTTCTATCCCAAATTATGAAGCACAATCTTTTGAGCAAGCTAATAATTTTGAATTAGAGTTAACAGCAAGATATGCTTTATTATTACACGATATAAATTTAGATTTAGAACTTTTGTTAAATTGGCGATTCTCACGTCAAGAAACTATACACATATTATCAATCCTGAACTTTGTTAATATATACTCCGAGAAAATAAAGAGCGGCTATACGAAGCTCAATTTGGAAAAGAGCACGGAGTCTGCACGCCGAGGAGCGGAGCGTACTATAGTACGTGAGCATCTGAAGGTTTACAAAGACGACGTAGCCAATTTTTCAAATTCAGCGAGTATAAATAAGATGACCGCATTTGATATAAAAAAGATTTGGCTAGCACGCAAAGATTATAAAGAATATTTATTTGTAGCTGAAATATTAGGCAAAATAGATCATTTATTAATCAAAGAATTTATAGAAAAGCATGAAATGTTGCCTCGTCCTAAATTTCCGCTTCGAGGTACTGATTTATTAGAGATGAATATCGAGAACAAAGAAATAGGTACAAAATTAGAATATTTAAAAAATTTCTGGATAGAACAAGATTTCAAGCCTACTAAATCGGAATTGTTGAATATGGCGATGGGATTATGAAAGTTAAATTGTCATACTTTGGCCTTAATATGTCATTACTAGCCCTTACACTGTTCACCCTCACTAGCTATGGTAAACCTCAAATCGTTACGACCATTACGCCAATAGCTAGCCTTGCTTCTATGGTGCTTAAAGATAAGGCAGATATAGAAGCTCTAGCAGTCGGTAGCGGCTGCCCGCATCATTATAATCTAAAACCTAGTGACTTAAAAAAAGTTCAGAACGCCGATATAGCAATTTATATAGATGAAGAATTTGATGGTTTTGCCGAAAAGTTAATTAATAATCATGCTAAAACTATTATTAAAATTAGCGATATCAAAAATCTAAAAATCATAGAAATGAATTTACACCTTTGGCTCGATCTTGATAATGCTAAAGTTATATTACAGGAATTGGCTAAAATATTCAGTGAAAAATTTCCTGATCTAAAACAAGATATTAATAATAACCTTGAATTAGCACTTAGGGAATTAACAGCCTTGCAAGAAACCAAAAATAATGAACTTGCAAATTTAAAAGACGTAATTTTATTAAATGACAGTAGCGAGTATTTTTTTGTTAATCCTAATATCAAAACTACAAAATTATATAGCGGCACTCAAAAAAGTTTAAAATATTTTAGTAAATTAGAAGATTTAATTAAAAACTCTAACAATAAATGCTTAATCTTAAATCTAGAACAAAATCCGGAATTATATAACAAACTAGATACTAAAATAGTAAGATTAAATAGTGAGAACTGGGAAATAAGAAATATAGTCAAATCAGTTGGATTTAATTACAAGGAGCGAGGAGCGAAGCCTATAATAATAGGCGAGACGACGAGTGACAATGTAAGTGAATTCAAATCATTTGACTATATAGACTCCGGTAGTTTCCGGAATCTATATTTAGAAATGATTGATCAGGTTAAAAAATGTAGATAAAAGTTATTACTTATCTAGCATTATAAGTTACAACCTGAAAAGTCAAAAATATTACCTGCATATTCCACTTCTTCAGTATTATGCTTGGTAATAAAACCTCCTAATGCAGAAATAGCATTCGAATGTATATTACTATCATCTAAAAAAGCCTCTGCCGGCTTTCCGGCATAACCCGCATCCTCAGTCTTGTAGCTTATAAGCTCATCTTTTAACTCAGGCTTCTTTTCTAATAAGTCTTCTAATGCCTGAATAATATTAAACTTTTCCAGTTTTTCTTCAAATTTTGCTTCTATTTCCTTAATATAGTTATCGTGCGTATGAAAAACTACTTCACCCTGTGCGAAATCTTCATTATTTAAGGTATCTATAATATCTTTTATTTTCCTTTCTTCTTTATTAATGACTAATATTTCTTCTGCTAGTTTAGGGCTTTTTACCACTTCTTCTTACATTTTTAGAATTAAAGTTTGAACCTTAGCTTTAAAATCATCATAATTTGCCATATTATTTTATCTCTCATTAATTAATATTTTTTCAATAAACCACATTTCATGGTATTTATTGAGAAACACAAAATATAATATAAATTAATAATAATCAAGCAAAAGGTTAAGGAAAATTAATATTATTCTAGATATTGTTTTAAATACCTACCTGTATGGCTTTCTTTACAAGCCGCAATATCGGCAGGAGTGCCGCATACCACTATTTTGCCGCCTTTATCGCCACCTTCAGGACCGACGTCAATAACGTAATCAGCCGTTTTTATCACATCTAGATTATGCTCGATCACTAAAACGGTATTACCCATATCCACAAGCTTATGTAATACTTTCAGTAATTTATTGATATCGTCGATATGTAGCCCCGTTGTTGGCTCATCGAGTATATAAAGCGTTTTACCGGTTGAGCGTCTCGACAATTCCTTAGCAAGCTTAACACGCTGTGCTTCACCGCCCGAGAGAGTAGTTGCCGATTGACCGATTTTAATATAACCAAGTCCTACTTCGTTTAAAGTAATAAGCTTTTCGTAAATTAATGGGATTTTTTCAAAGAACTGCATCGCATCTTCAACGGTCATCATTAATATATCGGCAATTGATTTACCTTTATATTTTATCTCTAAAGTTTCTCTATTATATCTATGACCGTTACAAATATCGCATTTTACGTATACGTCAGGCAGGAAATGCATCTCAATCTTAATTAGCCCGTCGCCTTGGCAAGCTTCACATCGACCGCCCTTGACGTTAAACGAGAATCTACCGACTTTATACCCTCTAGCTTTTGATTCAGGCAGTTCAACAAACCAATCTCTGATATGAGTAAACGCACCGGTATAAGTTGCAGGATTGGAGCGAGGAGTTCTGCCGATCGGCGATTGATTAATATCAATAATTTTATCTATATATTCAAGCCCTTTTAACTCTCTAAATTTTCCCGGGAATACTTTGCTAGTCGGCTCTAAATGCTTTAAAGCTGCTTTATATAGGGTTTGAATCATCAAACTTGACTTACCGCTCCCCGACACACCGGTTACGGCAGTAAACGTACCAAGCGGGATTTTAATATCGACATTATCAAGATTGTTAGAAACAGCCCCGAGCAACTCTATTGCTCTATTATCATGTCCTGCTCGTGTTTCTTTAGGTATTTCAATAGCTTGACGACCGCTTAAATACCTTCCGGTTATACTTTCTTCAAAATTCTTTATTTCTTCGGCATTCCCTTCTGCAATAATGCGTCCACCGTGAATTCCTGCCCCTGGACCTATATCGATAATATGATCCGCTTCATACATTGTTTCTTCGTCGTGTTCTACTACTAAAACGGTATTACCAAGATCCCTTAATCTTTTTAACGTTTCAATCAATCTTGTATTATCACGCTGATGCAAACCGATAGATGGTTCGTCAAGCACATATAACACGCCGCTTAACCCCGAACCTATTTGTGAAGCAAGACGAATACGCTGACTCTCGCCGCCTGACAAAGTACCGGACTCCCTTGATAAAGTTAAATAATCAAGCCCGACATTCATCAAGAATTTTAGCCTTTCGTTAATCTCTTTAAGAATACGCTCAGCGATAAATGCCTGCTTTTTATTTAACCTTTCTTCCAAATGATTAAACCATTGTTGCAGAGCTGCAATACTAGTATCAGCTACCTCACCTATGTGAAGATCAGCTATTTTAACGCATAATGCTTCATCTTTTAGCCTAAAACCTTTACAAGCAGTGCATTTATGCTCAGACTTAAATTTAGCAAGCTCTTCTTTAATTAAAACGGATTCTATGGTACGGTCTTTTTCTTGCAGACTTGGTATTATTCCGGCAAAAGGCTGCGTTATTATTTGCGTTTTAGAGCCGTCGTGAAACTCAAACCTTATTGCTTCTTCCCCTGAACCTTCAAATAAAATTTGCTTAACAGGACTAGGTAAACTTGAAAAAGGTACTTCCATAGAAAATTTATAATGCTCTGCAAGTGCTTTCAAGGTTTCTAAAATAAACTTTGAAGAGGTACTACCCCAAGGTACTATAGCACCGTCTTTTATAGATACTCTTTGATCCGGAACAATTAAATCACGGTCAAAGAAAAACTCCTTACCTATCCCCTCACATTTAGGACATGCTCCGAAAGGACTATTAAACGAAAAAATACGCGGTTCAATTTCCGCAAGTTGAAAGCCCGATACAGGACAAGAATATTTTTCGGAAAAAGTAATACGCTGGTTTTTCTCAAGCTCGGTTTTAGCTTCAGGAGGTAAATCGACTATCTCTAAATAAGTAATACCTTCTGCAAGATTTAACGAGCTTTCTAAGCTATCGGCAAGCCTATTACCTAAATTTTCGTCTAAAACTATTCTATCGACTATTACTTCAATATTGTGTTTTTTATTTTTATCTAGCTTCGGTAAATCATCAATTTCGCAAACTTCACCGTTAACTATTAATTTCTGAAACCCTTGTTTTTTAAGATTCAAAATTTCACGTTTAAATTCGCCTTTATGACCTCTAACGATCGGAGCCAACAAATATATTTTCGTACCTGTAGGTAGCTCGTTAATTATGTCAACCATTTCAGAAACCGTTTGGCTATGTATAGGTAAGCCGGTAACCGGAGAATAGGGAATCCCTACTCTTGCATATAATAATCTTAAGTAGTCATAGATTTCGGTTATTGTCCCAACCGTAGAACGGGGATTTTTAGAGGTAGTTTTTTGATCAATCGCAATAGCAGGAGATAATCCTGAAATAGATTCGACATTAGGCTTATTTTGCAGATGCAAAAATTGCCGTGCATAGGAGGATAAACTTTCAACATATCTTCTTTGCCCTTCTGCATAAATCGTATCAAACGCTAAAGAAGACTTGCCTGAACCGCTAAGACCGGTGATAACGACAAACTTATTCCTTGGAATATCAACACTTATATTTTTTAGATTATGCTCTTTAGCACCGCGTACCTTAATGTATTCTTGGTTCATATTCCCCATACTAAAAAATTTTTAAGATATTTTTAAAAAACCTGTAGTATTATAGGCTCTTTTATTTTATTATTGCAATAATAATATTATGAATTTTAAAAGTAGGTAGTAATCTATGGCTGGCAGCTTAAATAAAGTGACATTAATAGGTAATTTAGGACGTGATCCTGAAATTAGAACCACGGGAGAAGGCAAAAAAATAGCTAACTTTTCCTTAGCCACCACTGAAACTTGGAAAGATCGGGTTACCGGTGAAAAAAAAGAAAAAACCGAGTGGCACAGAGTAGTGGTATTTAGTGATGGGTTGGTATTAGTTGTAGAAAAGTATCTACACAAAGGTAGTAAAGTATATATTGAAGGAGCTTTACAAACCCGTAAATGGCAGGATGGTTCAGGTGTAGAAAAATATACTACGGAAATCGTGCTGCAGAACTTTAATGCACAATTAATATTATTAGATAGTAAAGGCTCCGGATCACATGTCCATGATTCAGGACAAAATGAATATAAGCACGAATCCAAAGATCACTCTAATTCATTCGATCACAGTGATTTAGACGACGAAATACCGTTTTAATCTAAAATTAAAGGGCTTGACTTAGTAACAAGTATATTTATTACTATATTCTTAAATTATACTTTCTATAAAATACATTGATATTAAAAACATATGTTAAAAAATTCAATAAGCAAAAATATTATCATTATATTATGTACATTTTCGATAACTCTTTTAGTGGTAGCAACCTATAAATATAGAAAAAGAAGTAATTATTATAAAGGATTAGTTACAAAGCTAGAATCTACTTGTATGGCGGCAAGCCCTACTTCTTGTCCGGTAGTACCTTGCAATACCGATCTTTTTAATTTAAATTCTAACTTTAAAGGCATACTTGTTACAGATAAAAATAATCTAAATATCTTATTAAAAACCAAAGATTATTTAAGTAATTATTTTGCAGATAAACTGGAATGGGAACCGCATCTTCAAAACGTGTTACGTCAAATATTAAAACCTACTGATAATGTATTAATTTTAGGAGGACATATCGGGACACATGCTGTTCTTATTAGTACATTAGCAAATAAAGGACAAATTTCAATCTTTGAAGCTAATCCTTATATTTTAAAGTTTTTAAAAACTAATTTATTTTTAAACGACATTACCAATGCTAAATTATACCCTAAAGCTGTATTCTCTAAAAATACTACAGTATCATTTTTGGCAAAAAATGATGGAAATACCGGTATTTCTCATATTGAAAGACTCGATACAGACAAAAAAGACGAATTGATTACGGTTGAGGCAGTAAATATTGATAGTATAAAGGAAATACAACCTATAGATATCTTACAAATGGATATAGAAGGTGCCGAAGAGGATGCCGTATATGGAGCTCAGAAATTGATTGATCGTTCTCCAAACTTAATTGTTTTTCAAGAATGGTCTCCATTTTGGATGAAAAATATGGATGCTTATTTAAAATTTTGGCGTTCTAGAAATTATAAAATTGTTCAAATAACTTTAAACGGTGGTTTAAAAGAATTAACAGATGATGAATTAAAAAATTCAGGACAAATTGATATAATTATGACGAAAGATTTGGAAAAACTTATCAATAATTTTAAACCTTTACAACAATGAAAAAATTTGCTTGGGTAGTATTTTTAATTTCCGTAATTCTTTCAGGCTGTTCTACTACCAAAGATTTTGCAACTAGAGTAAAAGAATCACAAAATATAGCTACCCAAAATAATTTTCAAGTACGGCTAGTAAAAGGTGGTGAGTTTGTGCTTACAACTTACCAACGTATTGCCGACCGAAATTTACCTTTCGTGTTTTATATTGAAGGGGACGGTCATCTTGCAGATGGAGCAGTTAATTCGGATAATCCTACTCCTGCTAATCCGATGTTAATCAAACTTGCGGCAATCGATAAAAGACCGAATGTGGTTTATATAGCACGACCTTGCCAATATACTCCACTGAAAATGAATCCGAAATGTATTAATGATTATTGGCTTGATAAAAGAATGAACGGGGAAGTAGTAAGTTCAATTAATGATGTAATTAATACGATTAATAACGGTCAGAAATTTAGCTTAGTCGGTTTTTCAGGCGGTGGCGGTCTTGCTATATTAATTGCAAACCAAAATCCTAACGTAAAAGATATCATTACTATTGCCGGTAATTTAGACACTGAAAATTTTGATAAGCATCATAATTATCGTGGTTACTTAGTCAAATCGTTAAATCCGATAAATTATGCCAAGCAGGTTAATAATATTCCTCAGCTACATCTTTCAGGGCAGAATGATAAAAGAGTTCCGCCTTTCATAGCTGAATCGTATGTTAAGGCTAGCTCTTCTACTTGCGTTAAGCATCAGATTATTCCAGATAATAGCCATGCGAGAGGTTGGGATAAAGTTTGGTCCGGTATATTGAATATACCGTTGGTGTGTAATTAGCTCTATCTGGCGGTGCCTACGTGGATCGGTTTTGTCCGTCATTGCGAGCGACCGTAGGGAGTGTGGCAATCTCGTCAAATATATCCTGAGATTGCTTCGCCTTCTTACGTTGTAATTCTTCTCGCAATGGAAAACTCATCTACGCAGGCAATAAACGTTAGACAGATATTATAACGGCTTCTTATAATAAGCCTCATAATAGATTTCATGATTACTAGTATCGTCACGGAAATAATTGCAAAAATCTCCTAATACCGGCGTCATATATTCTAATGCATAATTCACATAATATGATGTCGTATTATAAAATGCCGAAAACATATTGTTGCTAACAGTATCTACAGTGTTGTTAACGACATCTACAAAATCGCCAATATTTAGATCGTCTTCCGTTAAGCTAACAGTAAAATTTACCAACCTATTTATTCGATCAAAATCGAACTCTAGTAAAATATCCGTTGCCGACTTATTATTTTCCATAAAAATCCCCTTTTAATTTGTTATGAAATAATTATACACAGATTTTACGTCGAAGTCAATAACAAATTATTAAGAAATTAATAGTTTATTAAAAATTTTAATACCAGAAAGTTTTATTCTATGTCATTCCCGCAAAAGCGGGAATCCAGAAAAAAAAGCATAAATACAGCAATTAAGCGTAGGTTATCTCGCTTTACCCTGGATTCCTGCTTTCGCAGGAATGACATCGCATTATTTTTAAAAATCATCCGATATTATGGAATAAATCACAGGATAAAAATGATTTGATTATAAATTATGCTGGGATTACTTCTTCTTAAACATCTCTAACATCCTTTTGGTGACTATAAATCCACCAAAGATATTGATAGAAGCAAGCAATGTAGCAAAGTACCCGAGAAAACTAGGAAAGCTGAAAACGCTACTACTTGCTGCAATCATAGAGCTTAATACTATAATTCCTGAAATAGCGTTAGTAATGGACATAAGGGGGGTGTGTAGTGCCGGTGTTACTTTCCACACTACATAATAACCGACAAACGATGCTAGTACAAAAATCGTTATAGCAAATACTAAAGGGTCTATGGCGGCATGAGCAGTTTGTACGCTACCCTCTATGACCAAATCTTTTAATTTATCTGATAATTCACTACTAGTTTGAGCAATTTCAGCAGCTTGTTTTGCTATTATCGGTAATTGATTCATATTTTTCCCTTAATTATAATTCGGTTTTCGTCATTGCGAGAAGATTACAAAGTAATCGACGAAGCAATCCAGTAAAAAATTCTGGCTCACAGAATTTTTTTACTATTTTTCTGGATTGCCGCGCTCCCTATGGTCGCTCGCAATGACGAAGTTCTCATTCACAACCTTCCCATCCCTAGTAATCAGCATAGATTGCACTAGATCATCATCCATATTAAATTTACCGTCTTGTAAGGCGTAATTCAAAAAGTTATATAAATTTTTAGAATATAATTTTGAGCTATCGGTAGCAATTTTAGCGGCAAGATTCGACAAACCTATTATTGTAATACCGTGCTTAGTGACTATTTTATCGATTTCTGAACCCTCAACATTTCCGCCTGTTGCGGTCGCTATATCAATAATTACCGATCCGTGTTTCATTGAGCTAAGCATTTCATCCGTAACTAGCACCGGAGCTTTTTTACCGGGTATTTGTGCGGTCGTAATTACTATATCGTAATTCTTAATGATTTTTGCTAAAAACTCTTCTTGTTTGGCTTTTTGATCTTCTGAACTCTCCTGAGCATAGCCTGATTTATCTTGCAAATCCTGTTGTAGCTCAGACGAGATAAATTTAGCTCCTAAACTTTCCACTTGTTCTTTTGTAGCAGATCTTACGTCATAGCCCGCAACGATACTACCTAGCCTTTTTGCCGTGGCAATTGCTTGAAGACCGGCAACCCCGATTCCAAGCACTAAAGTTTTAGCAGGCGAAACCGTACCCGCTGCCGTCATCATCATTGGCAGTGCTTTAGTATAATGATAGCTTGCTTCAATTACCGCTCTGTAACCTACCAAATTACTTTGCGAAGATAAAGCATCCATATTTTGGGCTTTAGTAATTCTCGGCACTAACTCCATTGCGAAAGTAGTAAGGTTTTTCTTAGCTACTGCCTTGATATATTCATGGTTTAAATAAGGCGATAAAAGCCCGATAACCACTGCCCCTGCTTTCGCAAATTCAAGCTCGCTATATTTATCTGTTACGGGCGACGGTTGAACCTTTAATATGATATCGGCATCGGAAATAATTTCGAGCGGTATTGCAGATATTTTAGCACCGACTGCCGTATATTCCTCGTTAACGAATCCGGCATTTAGACCTATATCTTTTTCCACTACAACGGAAAACCCTTTTTTTACTAAAAGCCCTGCTACTTCAGGTGTAATAGCCGTTCGCATCTCATATGCGGCTTTTTCTTTTAAAGCAACAATTTTCATAAATATTAATTTATTTTGCATTAACTATATAACTAAGGTATTTTAAACATAATTTAAAATATAAAACAATAAAAATGAAAAAAATACTTTCTTTAATATTGATTTGCCTTTTTATAAATCCGTCTATGGTAGCTAATGCAGGTAATGACGCTGACATTACTCAATTAAAAACCTACTTACGGAGTATAAAATCGGCAGCAATAGATTTTACGCAGGAAGATACGCAGGGTACTATAGTTGAAGGTAAATTATTGATAAGCAAGCCTTATAAATTTCGTTGTAATTATTATCCTCCTTGCCCTTTAGTTATAATAGGCAGCAAAAATTTCGTATCGCTTTACGATTATGATATGGAACAGGTAAGCCGTATTAACAGGAGTGAGAACGTCTTTAATTTTTTACTGGAAGATAATAATCATATAGATAAAGATTTTGTTTTTGAGTCGGTAGTTGACGAGGGAAATAACTTAAAAATCACTATCTATCATAATATAACGCAGCGACATAGCGAGATTATTTTTGATAAAACTACTAAACAAATTAAAGGATTAAAGATATTTGAAGATAATAACGTAGTGACTATTACTTTTGATAAAATAGCTGAAGTACGAAAATTTGATGAAGATCTATTTAAGCTAAAAAATCCTGAAATATTCGGACCGCCCGATAGGTTAACAAAATCAGAAATAGAAAAAAAATATATTGTTTCTTTCAAGTAAACAAGTTATGTTAAATATGCTAGTAGTGGGCATTTAGCTTATTTAGTCGGTCAGGTTCGAAAGGAAGCAGCCGGAGTAGGATCTAGTGGGTCATTACTAGCATTTACTTCTCGTCTTTTTAAAATTGCTCTTTTATTTTACTTAAGATTTCATATGCTCACGTACAAGCGTACGCTCCGCTATTCAATCTTAAAAAATAAAATTCAATTTCAAAAATACTTCAAGTAAACCTTGGGCTTTAAAGAATTATCTCTTCAAAATTTCTAAAATTTAAATCGTGACCGGTATAAATTCAAATAGTCAGTATATCCCTTTCGCTAGGAAATATCGCCCCGGTAGCTTTGCCGAGCTGCTGGGGCAGGACGTGCTTGTCAAAGTCTTAAGCTATACCATTTTAAATAATCGTTTAGCCGGCGGGTATCTTTTAACCGGTATTAGAGGGGTCGGCAAAACTACCTCAGCCCGCATTATCGCAAAGGCAGTAAATTGCTCTTCTTTGATTACTGAAGATACAACAATTAAGACATGCGAAACATGCATAAACTGCACAAGCTTCAATAACCATAATCATCCCGACATAATCGAAATCGATGCGGCAAGTAAAACCAGCGTCGAGGATATACGCAGGATCATCGAATCATCGGAATACAAACCCCTGCAAGGGAAATACAAAATCTTTATCATCGATGAAGTGCATATGCTTTCCAAAGGAGCTTTTAATGCACTTCTTAAAACTTTGGAAGAACCGCCGCCGCATATAATATTTATTTTTGCGACCACCGAAGTACAAAAAATACCGACAACTATTATCTCAAGATGTCAGCGATATGATTTAAGACGCTTTAACTTTGAAGAGATTTTTAACTTACTTGAACATATAGTTAAAGAAGAAAATCTAAAAACGGATATAGAAGCTTTAAGGGTGATAGCCTATAAATCAGACGGCTCGGCTCGTGATGCTATTTCTATTTTAGATCAGGCAGCTAGCATGTCGGCAAAATCCGGAAATATCATAGATAAGCAAGCCATCAATCAAATGCTAGGACTCGTTGACAATAGCGTGGTAATAGAATTTTTGGAATATATAGTTAGTAGGGATGTAGAAAAGGCTATTAATCTTGCAAATAGACTTTACGGCTCTTCCGTTAATCTTGAGCTTTTTGTAGAATCCGCTGCAGATTTTATTGCTTATCTTAATAAAGTAAAAATGCTTCCTAACTATAGCTTACCGATATATGAATCATTTAATGATAAGATTAGGGAAATTCTCTCTAAAATCAGCTTTCCGCATTTATCGATTTTATGGCAAATATATAATAAAGGAGTAGCCGAAATAAAAATTTCTTATAATCAGTTAACAGAAACGGAAATGCTGATTATAAAATCAATATATTCGGTATCGCTGCCGCTAGCGGAAGATTTACCGAATAATAACGAAAATTCATTACCGGTTTTAAATCAGGAAATAAAAAAAAAATTTGAAATCGTAGATTTTCTTAAATATTTATACGAAAATAACGAGATAGAAATTTATTATTTCTTACTCAATGATCTAGAAGTTAAAAGTTTTGCAGAAAACAAATTAAAGGTCATAAGCCTTGAAGTAACAAGTAAAATGAAAAAGCAAATTGAGGATTTATTACTTGCTTTTAGTAAAGAGAAGTTCGAGGTTATAGTAATAAAAGAGCAGCCCAATTTAACTCTTAAAACTCAGTTGATAGACAAGATCCAAACAAGTCAGGATTTTAATTTAATAAAAAAACATTTTCCTGATTCAAAAATTTTGGATATATTACTTAAAAATTAAAGGACAAAATTATGGTAAATTTTAATCAGTTTTTAAAACAAGCTCAAACCATGCAGAAAAAAATGCAGGAAGCACAAGAGCAAATGGCGAGTAAAAAATATACAGGTAAAGCAGGCGGCGGTCTTGTAGAAATTATCGCTACGGGTCGCGGTGAAATTGAAAAGGTTTCAATTGATGTTTCTTTATTAAAAGAAGATGAAAAAGAAATGCTAGAGGATTTAATTAAGGTTGCTATTAATGATGCTAAACAGAAGTGCGACGAAGATTCCCAAAACTCTATGTCAGGTGCTTTAAACGGTATGAGCTTACCGCCTGGTTTTAAAATGCCATTCTAGATCACAATTAGTTATACCGGATCGTCATTGCGAGGAAAATTACGAAGTAATTGACGAAGCAATCCAGTAAAAAATGCTAATTTATAGCATTTTTTCATTACTCTTCCTGGATTGCCACGTCGCTTCGCTCCTCGCAATGACGATGAGGTATCTACGCAACAATGCCTCCTCGCAATCTGATATATCCCGACGAAATTAGGTATGATTAAGTTCTTGTGTTATAATATCTCTTAAGGATAGAGCTAGAGGCTTGATAGCACAAAGTTTATTGTACTGTACAATAAACTTACCTAGCGTAAAATAAGAATATATCTGTT
>DYDX01000005.1 GCA_020404425.1 Rickettsia endosymbiont of Pyrocoelia pectoralis | reverse complement strand
TTAACTAACAGACGTGAAGATTGTAGGAAAACTCAGGCTAAAATTAAGTGCAAAATTATTAATCTTATTAATGCTGCTTAATTTTAGCTCTTTTCCCTTGCAAAAAATATCTTCACTTGCTCGAGCCATGCAACAACACCGGTACTATGAAAAACAACACGCAGTGCGTGTTGAATTTAATTTTAAACTTGGATGGATTCATTAAGGGTTTACTGCTAGTTTGTATTTTAAATTTATTAATTTTACATGGCAGTTAATACTACATTTAATATTATGAGTTGCTAATTTTTTCTTAGTAGGAGCTTTTTTAGAATTTTTGGCTAGAGTTTTATTTGAAGGTTTATTAACGTTGATATTCTTTAAAAATTTCTCTGTTTCGGTTGCTAAATATTCTACTTTTACTTTAGTCACACCTTGTTTTTTAAAGCCTAAAACTTCCGCAGCTCGTTCTGATACATCTACTACACGGTTCTTTTTAAACGGACCGCGATCATTAACCATTAAAATTACCGATTTATTATTAGCTTTATTAGTAACTTTTATTAAACAAGGCAGAGGAAGAGTTTTGTGAGCAGCAGTTAACAAATTTTTATTGAATTTATCACCGTTGGCAGTTTTTTTACCGTGAAATCCATCTTTAAGCCCATACCATGAAGCATAACCGGTTTCGCTGAAAGTTTTAGGGTCATGAGGTTTATAAGTTTTCCCTTTGATATTATAAGTTTTTCCAACCTTATAATATCCCTTATAAACTGTATTATTCGGATCTTCTTCTGATAATTCTTTATATGAGTGCTTACGGGAAAACGGTAATTTTTTTGTGTTATTACAACCGCTAATCGTAAAACAAAAAATTAATAAAATTAATAAACTAATTCTATGATGCCGTATCGTCATCTATATTATTGTTTTCATTAAAATGATCCGTTATTTTAGCATAACATACAACTTTTTCAACACCTTTTATTTTTGATGCTATAGAAGCAAAGTTTTCTAACTCTTCGCTTGACCTTGCAATGCCGAATAAATAAACAATATTATTCACTGTTAAAACCGTATAATTAGCAAATTTAATATCTTTTCTAACTAAATTTTTAGCTTTAATTTGTGCAGTTATCATACTATCTTTAGTATATTGTGCTAAGTCGAAATGATTACTATTTTTACTTACTTTAAGTTCATTAATTACTTCTGTTACGCCTTTTTGATTCCAAGCAATTTCAACGGCTTTTAAGGCATCTTCTTCTTTTTGGATATTACCGGTTAATAACACTCTTCCTTGTGATACTTCAACTTTAATTCTAGCACCGAGTTCTTTGAAATTATTTTTAATGAGATCGGCTTTAATACCTGCCGAAATTCTTGAGTCGTTTAATGTTCCGGATATCGGTTGATCCTTTGAAGCAACAACTCCCGTGGTAGCTGCGGCAGTAAAAATAGCCGGTAAACAACCGCTTAGAAGAAGAGATAGAGATATACAGAATAAAGTTTTTAACATATTTCGGAACATACATTATATTTTGCTATCGGGTAGCTTGTTTTTAAGTAAAAGAGGTAATTGAAGTAAAATAAATACAAAAGTGATCGGAATTACGCCGAATACTTTAAATTTTACCCATGTTTCTTCTGAAAAATTACGCCATACTATTTCGTTGATTATAGCCATAAAAAAGAAAAAAGCTGCAGTTCTATAGCTTAAAGTAATCCAGCTTTCTTCTTTAAGACGGATTATACTTTCTAAAGCGTATTTAATAAAAGGATTTTTTCTTATACCGCTCATAAGGAAAATTACACCGAAAATAACATATAATATAGTCGGTTTGATTTTTATATACATCGAATCACCGCTAATTAAAGTTATACTACCTGAAGCAAGTAATACGGCTGTAGAAATAATAGAAAGTTTAGATACTTTTCTATCTATTAAATAACAAAGGGTAATGCAAATAACAGAAGTAATAATCATGTATAAAGTAGCGTTTTGAATGCCGCCTCCATAAAAAAATCCTGCAAAGAATGCTATTACCGGACCGATTTCTGACAAAAGTTTAAACATAGTTACTTAATATTTTTAGAGTATTTTAATTTTATTTGTATTAATATATTTATTAACAATATAGTAGTAAAATAAGCAAGTACCTGCAGACCGTTTGGTCTTGCAATATAACCCGTTACTACATGTAAAATTTTTCCAATCATACTTCTATCGGAAACTAACCATGAACTATCCCATAACTGATCGGATAAAAACATAATTAGACCGGAGGAGGTTAAAATACCTGCGGCGCTTGCTGCAAACCCTCCTGCTATCAACATTAACAGAACGGTAGAAATTTTAAAAATATATGTCTGCTTAGCGATTTTAATCAAACCGAAATATATTATCAGCCCAACTAGAAAACCGCTTGTAGCCCCTATTATTACTCCTTGCAGGTAACTGCTGCTTGATATCGTTTCGACTGAAGAAATACTATACACTAAAATAATAATTTCTGCACCTTCCCGTAATATAGTAGAAGCAACTAAGAAAACCAACATTAAATAGCTAGCATTGCCTTCATAAATTTTGGTCGATATATCATTTATATGTTGTTTAACTTTTATCCCGTAACCTTGCATCCATATTATCGTCCAACTGATCAGGATCGTTATCAATATCATGATACCGGAGTCAAATAATTCATCTCCTATCCCGCCGAAAGATAAAGATAATTTACGGGTAAAAAATGCAAAAATTGAAGCACATATTACTCCAACCATTACTCCTGCGATAATATAAGTACGTGATTTTTCTATTTGTTTTGTTACGGCAAGTATTACGCCAAGTAACAAAGATATTTCTAAACATTCACGAAATACTACTAAAGCAATTTTAAACATATTTTTATCTAATCATTAACAATTATAACGCCTTGAGCCGTATCCTGATGAAAATCTCCAAAAATTTCATATCTCCCGGGAGCAAGCGGTGCTAAAATAATATTTATGGATTCATGCGGCATTACTATTTTTTCACGATGTAAATCATGACTTTCAAATTCCTCTACGGTATCGTCTTCATTCTTGATAACTAACCGTAGCTTAGTGAATTTCGGCACTTCTACCGTATCAGGAATAAATTTATGATCTTTTATAATTATTTCTACTTCTAAAATGTTATTATCTATTTTACCTTTAGAATCTTTATTCATAAAAATAAAAGCAATTATCACTACTAATAGCAAAAATACTAAACTTATCAATATAATTATATTTTTATTTTTTTGATTAGTCAGCATATTAAAAACCTCCGGCTTAATAAAGTTTTTTCTTTATATACTTAATCTATTTTACTCAGTTACTCAAAGTATATTACAATTAAATTTACAATTTTTAATAATTATAAATTTATCCTGCAATTTTTATCAAAGCTACAAGATATACAATTATTATCATAATGACAAGTATAGATAATAAAATATAATTTTTTTGCTTCGTAGTATTAGAAATTTTATTTTGTTTCATAAAGCTTAAATTTTATTTAAAATCATTTAATTCTAGCATCAAATATTCACTTGACGGCAGTGAGTCTTGAGAAATTATTTTATTTATATTTGAACCTAATGCTTTAAATGATTGTCCTTTAGCAATAATCGTCCTTGTTCCTACCGGCACTTTACCGTGCAACGCATAAGCAAAAACTAAAGGATAAGTGATATCCCCGATTTTCATATCGATTTTTTGTCCTTTGGTTTTAGAGTCATATAATATTTCACCATTCGATAAACGGGTAATTTTAGCGTTAAAAGCCGCTCTTTCACCGCATAATAGAGGAACTCGGTAAGCTATTTCATCGTCAAAAACCTTAGCTTCGCCGTCTTTAATGAAGTTTTGCGGTATTAGAGATTTTAACATCACGTTAACACGGTAAGAATCATCCGAAGAAGCTTCGCTATTAACGGCATATTTTGCCGGTATAACGGCTTCCCTTGCTTGCCCTACCATCATCCCCACTATGACGTTATCCAAGCCAAGCATTACACTAGACGATCCTAAAGTAAAGGTTTTAGTGTTTTCGGTTAGTAAATTATTGTTCATATCGGATATTTGATAAAATACGGTAACGACATGACCGCAAGAAGCAGGTCCTATATTACTGCTACCGATAGTATTAATTTTAAATAGCGACTCTACTAAATCTTTATGAACTTTAATAGTATAATCTTTAGTATTTAACGGTTTATCTAAAGGTTGTAAAATATTTTCAAAAAACGCTTTTCCTTCGTCGGTTTTCAGAGCATTTATTACTATTTTCGATACCGTGCGTTCAAATAAATTGCCGGTTAACGAAATTGGAGGATCATTATTTATGCTAGGTTGATTTTCATTCGTAGTATTTGAAGCCGATTGTTCTACAGGGACAATATTATCGGGAGCTATTTTTAGTTTTACTATATTATAAAGTATTAAAGCTACAATTATTAAGGATAAAAACTTTTGCATGTTAAATAATATCTATAAATCAAATTGATTTTACTATAACAATCAATTAATCAATAAGCAAATGAGAATAAATAATTTGATTATTATAAATAATTGTTCTAATTTTGTATATATGAAGACACTGCCCGCATGGATGCTACCTCGTCATTGCGAGGAACGAAGAGCTTTGTTGCATGGATTGAAAATTATCCACAATGTCATTCCCGCGTAGGCGGGAATCCAGGAAAACATATAAAAAGTTTAGTTTTTTATATGTTTATTTTATCAATAATATATAATTTTGTACTAATGTTAAGGTTATTTTTTCTGGATTCCTGCCTACGCGGGAATGACATAACCAATCCATGCGAGCAATGCCTACATAGAACCTAATAAATATAAAATTGGTAAAAAGTGAAAAAGTTTGTATTTTGTCTTGTATGTTTTTTAACATTCAATATATTCGCTGCCTCTAAAACTTATCCTAATAAACTTAATCGTTGCAAAATTACCCAAGAAATACGTAATGATTACGAACCGAAAGTTTTTGAATCTACTAATAACCTATTGCGTAAAACAGGTGAATTATCAAGGTTTTACGGTGAGAAGATTATAATTAAAGGTAAAGTATTGGATCAAAATTGTGTTCCGGTTTCCGATGCAAAAGTTTATATATGGCAACCCGGTAGCGGCGGTAGGTATCCTTACGAGCCTTTGAAAACTAGAGTTGATAAAAGAAGATTTGCTAATAAAAAAGACTCTAGTTTTACCGGATGCGGTATTGCTACTACTAATAATAAAGGTGAGTATTATTTTGTTAGTATGTTACCTTATAAATCTTCCCGTTATATTAGTAGTGCAAATATAAGAGTAGAACATCCAAGCCTTAAAACGTTGCAGACACGCTTAGATTTATCCGACCGAAATATTTGTAGCAATGAGTGCGGGGAGGTAAATCCTATATTGATTGAACCGCAACAAAATCTAAACTCATATTGTTTCGACTTGGTATTGCAGGGGACAACCTTGAAGAGATATTAATGTGTGCCTCGTCGTTGCGAGGAAAGGCGGGGCTTGTTGCGTGGATCAAAAAACGCCCTCGGTGTCATACCGTGGCTTGACCACGGTATCCAGAAAAAAATATTTAATAAAATGAAACATATAAAAAACTAAATTTTTTATATGTTTAACTGGATCCCGTGAATAAATCACGGGATGACAGAGGTAAAAATTATCCACGCGGGCAAACCTCTGCGGGAATGACATGTACCGGTGGATCTAAAGGTTTTTTTATGCCGCAGCCGGCTAGTATAACCGCTAATATAAATAAATTAAGTGCTTTCATTACAATAAATATTTTCTCATGATTTCAAGTAATTATAATAAATTTTTCTTATTCATTATAGTATTTTTCTTATTTACCTCCAAAGTTTATGCTAAATCAAATGTAAAATTCTTAAGCGGAACAAATGTACCTACTAATATAATATTTTTTGATGAAGAAAAAAATCAATATTCTCTTGATCAGTTTGAAGGAAAAACTATATTGTTAGTATTTTGGGGTACATTGTTTTCTGCTTGTATAGACGAATTACCTGATCTTGATTTATTGCAAAAAGATTTCAGAAATTTACCTTTTGAGATAATTCCTTTATCTGAAGAAGAAGCAGAAATTATAAAAAAATGTTATAAAAAATATAATATAAGATATTTGCCGATATATCAGGATTATGATAATCAACTATTTAGGGTTTTTAATATTGTCGGGCTACCTACAAGTATATTAATAGATTCAAAGGGCAAGATGGTGGCTAGTTTTATCGGTAGTACTAAATGGCATGATGAAAAAATTAGAGAAATTATTTTATCGTTTATCCCGGGAAATCATCCTGAGCCGAAAAATAGTTATAATGAGCAGTCTCTTAATAAACCTCCTAAGCCGCTGCCACCTATAAAAGAACCTGTAAAAAAGGAAACAACTTCAGAAACGGAAAATGAGCAAACTAATGAATGACATAAATAAATCAACTATTGCGACTGCAGAATTTGAGCCGGTAATAGTTAAACGTCAAATGAGTAAAATAGATCAATTACTTGCTTCGCTTTTTGGTGATTCTAAGCACGTAATTGCCGTGCTGCGTCTCAGCGGAGTTATAGGCAAGGTAAGTGCTATGCAGTCCGGTCTTACTTTAGAATCATTAAACGAGCTAATAGAAAAAGCTTTTAAAGTAAAAAAATTAAAAGCCCTATGTTTAATTATTAACTCTCCGGGCGGTGCTCCTGTACAAGCCGAACTCATAGCAAAACGTATACGTGATCTTGCTAAAGAAAATAAAATAAAGATTTATAGCTTTATCGAAGATGTGGCAGCATCGGGCGGTTATTGGCTTGCTTGTAGCGGTGATCAGATATATGCCTCACGAAGTTCCGTTATAGGTAGTATAGGGGTAGTATCGAGCGGTTTTGGCTTTCACGAAGCGATTAACAAGCTCGGAATAGAGCGTAGAGTTTACACCGAAGGAACAAATAAAGCCGTGCTGGATCCTTTTAAACCGATTAATAAAGACGATCTTAAAATTATCAAAAATTTGCAAAAGCAGGTTTATGAACATTTTGTTGATTATATTAAAACGAGAAGAACGGGAAAACTAACTCAGCAAGACGATGTTTTATTTAACGGTGAATTTTGGGCAGGACAAACAGCCCTTGACTATGGGTTAATCGACGGGATAGGCGATATGTATAGTACAATGAAAGAGAAATTCGGAGAGGATGTTAAATTTCAATATCTTTGTGTAAAACAATCTTGGCTTAAAAAGAAATTGGGTATGGCAAGCAAAATACTAGCCGATAATTTTGCTACTTCATTAATTAGCTCAGTCGAAAATAAAATTACTAACGATAAATTTGATATAAAATAATATGACTAAAATAAAGATTAAAAAACTAGAAAATTTTTCCGGAACGTTACCTGCGTACGCTACTTCACATAGTGCGGGGATGGATTTAACGGCAGCAAATGAAGAGCCTATAATCATAAAAGCAGGGGAGGTGCAGCTTATTCCAACTGGTATTGCTATAGCACTGCCCGATTCCTTTGAAGCACAGATAAGACCAAGATCAGGGCTTGCTGCTAAACATGCCGTTACGGTTGCTAATTCCCCGGGTACTATCGATGCCGATTATAGAGGTGAAATAAAAGTTATCTTAATTAATCTAGGTAAAGAAGATTTTGTAGTAGAAAAAGGCATGCGAATCGCTCAAATGATAATCGCAAGATATGAATATATAGCATGGGAAGAAAGCGAAACTCTTGAAGAGACGTTAAGAGGTAGCGGAGGTTTTGGCTCTACCGGAGTTAAAGGTTAATTTTAATAAAACTATTACTATGAATCTACTTAAAAGCATTACGGGTAAAAATTTTATAAACGGGGAGTTTGTAGCTGCTTCAAAACAAATTTCGGTTATTAATCCTGCAACGTTAAAAGAAATAGCTACAGTACCTGATTTAAGTATTGCTGAGATTAATTCGGCTATCGATAATATTGTTGCTGCTTTTCCTGTATGGTCGCAAAGTTCTTTTGAAGAGCGAATAAAAGTGCTTAGGAAATGGCACGCTTTAGTAATAGAAAATATTGACGAATTAAGCCATATATTAACGCTAGAGCAGGGCAAAATCCTATCGGAAGCAAAGAAAGAAATCTTATACGGTGCATCGTTTATTGAATGGTATATTTATGCTATTCATAATATCCATTCGACCGTAAAACCGGGTAATAATAAGGCTCATAAGATTGTTACGCAATATGAACCGGTAGGACCCGTTGCCGCTATAACACCTTGGAATTTCCCAAATGCAATGATTACCCGCAAAGTAGTTCCGGCAATAGCAGCCGGTTGCAGCGTTATACTAAAGCCCTCAAGTCTTACTCCGCTTTCGGCTCTAGCTCTTGCAAAACTTGCAGCAGATGCCGGCGTACCTGCTGGGGTATTTAACGTAATTACCGGTGATTCAAATGTTATAGGTAAAGCTTTTTGTGAAGATTTTAGGCTGCGTAAATTGTCATTTACCGGTTCTACTAATGTCGGCAAAATTTTATATCAAATGTCTGCAAATACCGTAAAGCGTTTATCTTTGGAGCTTGGTGGGAATGCTCCTTTTATTATAAATGCTGATAATGATTTAGAAAAAGTAGCAAATGATTTAGTTATAGCTAAAACTCGTAATAGCGGGCAATCTTGCACGTCCCCCAACAGAATATTTATCGAAGAATCTATATATGATAGATTTATAGAAGTGCTAACTCCTAAATTTAGTAAGCTTAAATCAGGTGACGGGTTTGCTCAAACATCTGATATAGGACCGTTAATTAATCAGGCTGCTATAGAAAAAATCCAAAAGCTTTTAACGGATGCCCAAAATAAAGGAGCAAAATTAATTTGCGGTGGTAATGCTAATAATAATTTCATTGAGCCGACTATTATTATTGACTGTTTGAATAATATGGATATCTTTAAAACGGAAATATTCGGTCCGGTAATTGCGTGCTATAAATTCAAAAGCTTAGATGAAGTTATAGAGCGAGCTAATAATACCGAATACGGTTTACAAGGGTATGTGTATTCAAGAAATATTGCTATAGCACAGATGCTGGCAGCAAAGCTTGATTTCGGTATGATATCGATTAATGACCCATTACCTGCTAATGCAAAAGCTCCATTTTCTGGACGCAAAGCTTCAGGATTTGGGGTTGAAGGCTCATTTGAGGGAATATTCGAGTATTTAAATACTAAATATATAAATTTACAAAATATAGTGTAATTATGCCTGTTCCTTTAGATGATATTGAAAAAGACATTAATACAATTAGTCTTATCCTTGATAATTATAAACGGCTTTGTCTAATAGATAAAGAAGGAGTAGATTATTACTTGCATGCATTGTCTAATAATTTTGCTGGGTTATTAGATCAAAAGATGTCGCTTTCAATTGAATATTTAAATCCCATAGTACAACTGATTAAAAAATTTTATAAAATTAATATCTTAATGCCTCAAGAGCTTAATAATGCATTATGTAATATATTATTAAATTTTGATCATAATTATGAGTACGAAGTATTACAAGACACAGTAAATGAATGTATAAAAAAGCTTGATATTTTAGGAGAAGACTCTTTCTAAAATATCAATAATTTAAAATAATATTTGAGAAGTAAAAATTATGCCGCTAGATAAAAATTATATTAAAGAATATATTGATCAAATTAATTCAAATATAGATAAAAAAGAACTAATTTTATGGGCAATATTTGATAATTTTGCAAAAGATCTAGAAAGCGATAAATCTATGTCTGTAGGAAACATTCCTCCTATATTAGAACTGTTAAGAAATTTAAAAGAACATAGTATTATAATTAATAATCCCTTAAAAGATGTTTTATATGAAACCTTAACTTTTCATAGAGATAATCTTGGTTTTTCAATACCGCAAAATGATATAGAAAAAGGCTTGGGTATTATAGATTTATTAGGAGTGCTAGATTGTGAACTCTCCTAAAATCTCTATAGTACTGCCGGCTTACAACAGGGAAAATCTGCTTCCTTTTGCCATTGAAAGCTGCCTTGCTCAAACATTTAAAGATTTTGAGCTTATCATTATTGACGATTGTTCTAAAGATAAAAGTAGTGAAATAGCCAAAAAATACGCCGAGCAGGATGCTAGAATTAAAGTAATAAGAAACGAGACTAATAAGAAGCTACCGGCAAGCCTTAACATTGCGTTTAAAGAGGCTAAGGGGCAGTACTTTACTTGGACTTCCGATGATAATCTTTTGCATGAAAATGCTTTAGAAAAAATGGTTAATCTGCTTGATAATTCCCCTGATATAGGGCTTGTATATACCGATTATACTTTAATTGACGATTACGGTAATAAGGGGGCAAGACTATATCAAGAGCCGCCTGAGTTTCTGCCTATTCGTGATTGCGTCGGTGCGTGTTTTTTATACAGAGCTGACGTTGCTAAGCAAGTAGGCGGCTATAATGAGAATATGCATTTAGTAGATGATTACGAATATTGGCTAAGGTTTGGTTTAGTAACAAAATTTGTTCACATTCCGGAATCTTTATATTTTTATAGAGTTCATGATCAAAGCTTAACTACCGAACGTAAAGCAGAAGCAAAAATAGCTAAAAGAACATTGAAGGCTTTATATAAAGACAAATATATTATCCCTGACGAAATTAAGCCGATAGATGATTTGTATAATTGGTTTATTGAGGATAGAAACTTAATATCTTATTTTAAATTACTTAAAATTATCGTTTGTAATCCGATAATTACTCTTTCTTATATTATCAAAAACCTGAAAAGGGTTAGGTGATTTTTATTGATTGGATGTCATTCCTGCGAAAGCGGGAATCCAGAAAAAAATAACTTTAATATTGATATAAAGTTATATATTATTGACAAAATAAACGTATAGAAAACAAGTTTTTTATATGTTTTACTGGATTCCCGCTTTCGCAGGAATGACATCCAATGCGTTTTTAATTATTTTTCTGGATACCGTGGACAAGCCACGGTATGACAATATAATGCCAAACAATCATTTCCTACATTCATTAAATCCGCAACAACAAAAAGCCGTGCTTCATACTGAAGGACCGCTTCTTTTGCTTGCCGGTGCAGGTACGGGTAAGACGAAAGTGTTGACCTCTAGGATCGCAAATATTATCCATCAAAACCTTGCTTCGCCTCAAAATATTTTGGCTGTTACTTTTACTAATAAAGCAGCAAAAGAGATGGCTGAAAGAGTACAAAATTTGGTAAATTGTTATGGTCTTAATATCGGTACTTTCCATTCAATGGCAGCTAGGATATTGCGTGACCAAATAGAGCACTTAAATCTCGGTTTAAGTAGCAGATTTACTATTCTTAATCAAGATGACCAGTTAAAGTTAGTTAAAGATATAGTGAAACTTAAAGATATCGATACTAAAAAATACGTTCCTAAATTAATACATATCATAATCTCTAGATGGAAAGATCAAGGGTTACTACCTAATAAATTATCAAGTTCGGATACTAATTTACCGGTGCAGAGAGTAGCAAAACTTGTTTATGAGGAATATCAACAAAATTTGCTGATCTCTAACGTATTAGATTTTGGGGATCTGCTACTTTATAATAATGAACTTTTTATTATAAACCCTGAGATACTAAAATATTACCAAGAAAAATATAAATATATTCTAATCGATGAGTATCAAGATACCAACGTCGTGCAGTATCTATGGGCAAGGATGCTTGCGAGTCATTATAAAAATATCTGCTGTGTTGGCGATGATGACCAATCTATTTACGGTTGGCGTGGAGCAGAAGTCGGGAATATATTACGTTTTGAAAAAGACTTTCCGGGTGCAACAATTATTAAACTAGAGCAGAATTATAGATCAACTTTGCCGATTCTTGCTGCTGCCTCAAATGTTATTAATAATAATAAAAATCGTCATGGTAAAACATTATGGACGGATAGGGAAAGCGGAGAGAAAATCAAAATTATCTCATGTTGGAACGATAAAGAAGAGGCAAGGTACATTGCAGCCGAAATAGATAGATTGGTGCGGGAAGGAAAATATAACGCAGGGAATGTTGCTATATTAGTAAGAGCCGGTTTTCAAACTAGAAGCTTTGAGGAAGCCTTTATAAATAGTGCTATGCCGTATAAGATTATTGGCGGCTTACGATTCTATGAGCGTATGGAAATAAGGGACGTGCTTGCCTATATCCGTATTGCCTTAAACCAAAACGATAATTTAGCACTTGAGCGTATTATCAACGTGCCTAGAAGAGCAATCGGTGCAGTAACCCTAAACAAAATTAAATCATATGCCATGGAGCAAAATATTTCTAATTTTGCGGCTATTAAAGAGATGTTAGAGAGCGGTGAGATTAAAGCAAAATCCTATGATACGTTAAAAGATTTAGTTACTAAGATCGATTATTGGCATGAAAGATTTAACGTAGATGCTCCGATAAACGTTACTAAAGCCATACTTGACGATTCGGGATATTTAGAAATGCTTAAGGAAGAAAAAACCGAAGAGGCACTAGGTAGAATCGAGAATATTAATGAGATGCTAAGAGCGATTGCCGAGTTTAGCGATATTCATGATTTTATCGAGCATTCTAGCTTAGTGATGGAAAATGAAACTTTAGAAACTAATTACGGTGGCTCTGTCACTATCATGACACTGCACGCCGCTAAAGGTCTTGAGTTTGATTTAGTATTTTTACCGGGGTGGGAGGAGGGGGTATTCCCATCCCAAAGGTCTTTAGATGAAGACGGCGAAAAGGGCTTAGAAGAAGAACGCCGTATTGCTTATGTCGGTATTACAAGAGCCAAAAAAGACCTTTATATTACTCATGCCGAAAGCCGTAAAATATTCTATGAAATAGTCAGATCCTACCCATCAAGGTTCATAGCCGAAATTCCGGATGAAATTACAACTAGAACTTCCTCAATTAAAAAATATAACTCTTTTTACAATTATTAACTAATTCTCTTTCTATAATTTTAAAATAGTTTGCGTTTCTTAACTAATTATTATTTAATCTAATTAACAATAGTTAATATAGGGAATGGTATGTCTAAAGATAATCAGGGTAATGTGCTATCAGGTGAGGTAAGAGGAAAGATAGAGGATATAAAAAATGTAGATGGCAGGTTAAATACTTTAAATAAAAATATTGATCCTAATAATGATATTATCCAGCAACATTTACGAACTGAAGAGTATATAACTAGTACCCTTGAAGGGCTTGCCGGCAAAACTATTAATGAAGCGGTAACAAATGAAAAAATACAAGAATTAGTAGATAATTTACATAATAACTTAAAACAAAATTTAGAATTATTACCTAATAACGCAGATAATCTAAAATTTGATGTTGCAAGAGCAGAAGCAGCAGTTAAAGGTTTTGCACTGCCTTTAAACAAAGGAGGGACGTTTGATGAATTATTATTTATGGGTATAAGCGAGCAAGAAATTTTCAACAATCCTATAAAAGCAACAAAAGAGGCATTAATAGCCGTAAGTGGGCAATCTATACCAAAAGAACAATATGCCCAAGCTGTAAAAGATAAAGCCATAGAGATTTTAAAAAAGGATTCTAACATTACGCCGGAACAACTTAAAAAATATGAAAATTTTATTACTCAAGGAGATAAAAACCAAAAATACGATTCAAAAAATAATGCTTTTGTTCCTAAGATAAATAATTTATCCCAAGTGGAATCTCAGGCATTACAGGAAGCAGCTACTAATGCAGTGCAGCAAATTAATAATAGATTAGACAGAGGTAAGAAAAACGGCGAAGCTATTAAAGTGATGGAATTTGTAGAAGTAAAAAACCCTCAAATAAAAAATGATTTACTACCTGCAATAAGTAAATTACCTACCGAAAAAATGAAAGAACAAGGTAGTAACATTATCGCAAATTTCACTCCGTTACTTGAAAATACTAACCCTGCACTTGTTAACGGTGCTAAAAAAGCTTTAACGGAATTAGACCCGCAATATCTAGCGGAAGCAGGCGATAATATAAAACAGCAATTAGACAAAGCCTCAAAAACTAGTGTTATACAAAAATTTATGAAAATTTTTACCGGCAAAGATTATGCTCAACAAAATATAGATAAAGCTTTTGAAGGGCTAACAAAAGCAAATAATGACTATAAGGATTTTCAGCAAAAATTACCGACTGTAAAAGATGATAGCCCTGCATTATCACAATCACAAAAATTAGAAACCGTATTAAAAAAAGAACAAGCAAAAACTAGTTCTGTAACACCAACATTTGTTAGCAAAGTTGCTAGCCAAAAAAGTCAAAAACAAAATCAAGGTCCCGGAATTTAATTAAATAAGTTGCAAATTATAAAATTTTGGTATTTAATATCTCAAATATTTTAATAATAGGTAACCCTATGGATGAAAAAATAGTTAATAAATTAGATGAATTTATAAAAAACGCAGAACCTGAGATATCGCCTGAAGAAGCCGGGATATCACCGGCAGTAGTAGGAAAAATAACTGATATAAAAAACGTAGATACTAGAATAGATAGTCTAAGTAAAAACATTGTTACAACCGATCCTATCCAACAATATTTACAATCTGAAGAATATATTACTAGCACACTTGAAATTCTAGCCAGTAAAATCATTAGTGAAGTTGTAGAAAATAAAAATGTACAAAAATTAGTAGATAATCTGCATAGTAATTTAGCACAAAATACAAAACTAGAACCGAGTAGAGCTGATAAATTAGAATTGAATGTCGCAAAAGCCGAAGCAGCACTTAAGGGTTTTGTTCTTCCTTTGAATGACGGAGGACCTTTTGGTGAATTATCATTTATGGGGATAGAAGATAAAGAAGAAATTTTTGCCAATCCTATAAGGGCGACTAAAGAAGCATTAATAGACTTAAGCGGAAAAGCTATACCTAAAGAACAATATGCCAAAGCCGTGAAAGATAAAGCCATAGAAATTTTAAAAAAAGATCCTAACATTACTTCGGAACAACTTGAAAAATACGAAAATTTTATTACTCAAGGAGATCAGAGTCAAAAGTTTGATGAAGATAAGAAGCAGTTTGTTTTGCGGGTAAATAAGTTATCCCCATTAGAATTTAAGGAATTACAAAAGGCAGCAACCGATACGGTGCAACAAATTAATCATAGATTAGAAAAAAATAACGAGATCGGTAAGCGTATAGAACAAATTAATGCACTTACTAGTTCATTGGATATAAAGAAACCCGAAGCAGTAATGCAGGAATTAAATAAGTTAGATTCTACTTATTTAGCTGAAAATAATAATAAAATAGCGGATGAATTACAAGAAATTAGTAATAAAGGTACTTCCTTATGGGAGAGAATTAAATCAGTTTTTACAGGGAAAGATTATTTGCAAGAAAGGTTAGAGCAATCCGTAAATAAATTTAATATAGCAAGTGATGAATATGTAAAAAAGGAAATAGATAATAAAATCTCTTCTAATGCTTTAACGAACCCTCAACTTAATCAAGGCTTAAAAAGTTTTATTGCCGAGAATAAAATTACGAATATTGATTTAAATAATATAGATCCTAATAAAGTTAATTTAGTAGAGCTTAGAAAAGTCAACCCACGGAGTTTTGATAAAACAATGTTTGGTTCATCGCATAAACAAGAATCAATACAGCCACCGACAAAAACTCCTAACTCTCCTTTAAAGAAGCAAGAAGTGACTAGGGTTTAGTTGCCTTGACTTAGTTATCTATTCTGTCATACCGTGGCTTGACAGGCGTTGTTGCGTGGATACCAAACCGTCATTGCGAGCGACCGTAGGGAGCGTGGCAATCCAGAAAAATAAAAATGCTACGCATTTTACTGGATTGCTTCGTCAATTGCTACGCAATTTTCTCGCAATGACGAGAAAATCGATTCACGCAACAACGCCACGCAGGGATGACACCAAGAGCTTTTTAAAAACCGTCCAGTACTAAAAAATCAATATGAATATTACCGGTTGTTTCCACAGCATGATTATAATTAGAAATATAATCTACTAGCTCTACTATTTTATCTTCTCTAACATTATCATAAGAAAATAATGACATCATAACATCATCTTTACTTTCACCATTAAAAAGACGCTTTTTTATATCGGCAGATAATTTATCTTCTGTATTAAGTACAAAATCCGGTACTTCAGATGCTTGTGTTGGAGCAGCAATAGGTGTCTGTGTTGCTACTACAGGATTATTAACCTCATTAACATCCATCGCATTATAAGCAGCGACTGCAGATGTTCCGATGCATGATTCTAATATATCGATTTTTGCTTGTTCAGTGAAGTTAGGATGGTATTTTTTAAAATCAAGTACTATATCTATTTCATTAATACCTAATTCTAAAAGCTTCTTAATACTATTATGCATCGCAAGCCCATTATTATTAGGAACTGCTGTTCCTATAGTAATACCTTTAGATAATAACTGCTCAAGTAACCATTTATCCTTTGATTGTAGTGCATTACTAAAAATTGATTCTTCCTTTAAGTCTGAGTTATAATTGTTTATATTTGTCTTAATATGAACGTTAACATTAATATCTTTCTTTAAAAACTCATTAATTAGCTCTTTATTCGCTCCGTTTTTATGATTGATCATTAAAATAAAGAAAGGAGTTAAGCCTACATTATCAACCGAATCAATTTTTAATTATTTGGTAAGCTTCGGATAAAACCAGACTATGAGTAAGCCGATTAGAAGAGCGATATTTAGGAGCAAGTTATACTCGGTCATAGAAACACCAAGGATTTTGATGGCGGGTTTAGTGCAGGAAGTGATTGGCTGGGAGTAGAGCATTTGTTTGATATGCTGAATAGATAAGCCTTTAGGGATGCGGATCATTGAGGAGCAGAGGCTGCTCGGCTGTACTATTCCTCGCTCTACCATACTATGATAGCTCGATAATACGCAGGAACTAAGGAGCGTAAGGAAGATGAATATTAAGGTGTATTTGCTTAGTTTTCTGATGATTAAGGCAGTTAAGCAGATTTTAATTAAAGTTAGGTAAGGGAATCTTTCATAAACACATAAAGGGCAGGGGGTATAATGGAATATATATTCGGCAATATAAGCGGTGCTAAGTGCTATTATAGAAATAGCAATCAGCCCTAAATGTAGAGTTTTATAGCTGTCTTTTCGTATGTAGTTTATGATATAGTCAAATAATTTGAATTCACTTACATCGTCACTCGTCGTCTCGCCTATTATTATAGGCTTCGCTCCTCGCTCCTTGTAATTAAATCCAATTAATTTGACTATAGTATTAAATGGCATAGGTTTTATTTTATAATAGATAAACATTTATAATGTCACCCCGTGGCTTGACCACGGGGTCCAGAAAAAAATTAAAAAAGACTGGATACCGTGGTCAAGCCACGGGGTGACAAGGGCAAAATCATAAAAATTTACAAGTGATATTTTACAATCAGCTAAATTTAGTATATTGTCACTGATAATTAATTAAAGTGCAAGAAAAATAATGTCGGAAATTTGGGATGACGCTATTAAGTCAAATGCTTGGCCTTTTGTAGAAGCTAAGAAAATATTGGATAGCTTAAACGGTAAAACGCCTGAAAAAGGTTACATATTGTTTGAAACGGGTTATGGTCCTTCGGGGTTGCCGCATATCGGTACTTTTGGTGAAAATGCCCGTATGGTTATGGTGCAGAAAGCGTTTGAGCAGTTATCGAATATTCCTACTAAGCTAATCTGTTTTTCCGATGATATGGATGGTTTACGTAAAGTGCCGAGTAACATCCCTAATCCTGAAATGGTAGCCGGCTATATGGATATGCCGCTAACTTCTATTCCCGATCCTTTTGGTGAATGTGAAAGTTACGGGCATTATATGAATGCAAAGCTTCGCTCATTTCTTGATAAGTTTGGCTTTGAATATGAATTTTATAGTAGTACCGAATGCTATAAAGCCGGTATGTTTGACGAGATGCTGATAAGAGTACTTGAAAAATACGACGACATAATGGAGCTGATGCTGCCGACCTTTAGAGAAGAACGAAAAGCTACCTATTCGCCTTTTATGCCTATTTGCCCAAAAACCGGCAAAGTACTGCAAGTAACTATTGAGAAGTGGGATGCTAAAGCAGGAACGGTTACGTATAAAGACGCAGATGGCGAGACGGTAGAAGTGCCGGTAACAGGGGGGCGTTGTAAGCTGCAATGGAAGCCGGATTTTGGAATGAGATGGGCAGCTCTGAAAGTAGATTACGAGATGTATGGGAAAGACCATTTGGCAAACGCAAAGCTCTATTCTGAGATTTGCCGGATATTAGGCGGCAAGCCACCGGTACAGTTATGTTATGAATTATTCTTAGACGAAAACGGTGAGAAAATTTCGAAGTCCAAAGGTAATAGTATTAGCGTTGACGATTGGCTTAAATACGCACCTGTTGAAAGTATGGCATTATTTATGTATCAGAATCCTTCTAGGGCTAAGCGTTTGTTTTTTGATGTAATTCCTAAAAATGTCGATGAATATATTACATTTAATCAGAAATATCATTTAGAAGAGGATAGGGCAAAGCGTTTCGCCAATCCCGTTTACCATATACATCACGGTAACGTGCCGAAAATTGAGACTTTCGGAGTTACCTATTCATTATTATTAAACCTAGCTTCCGTATGTAATCCTTCGGATAAATCGGTACTTTGGGGGTTTATTAGCAGATACGAGCCAAAAGCAACTCCTGCAACAAGCCCGTATCTTGATCACCTCACGGAATTTGCCGTTAGATATTATAATGACTTTATTAAAGCACATAAAACTTATTTAAATCCTTCCGATAAGCATAAGATTATTTTACAAGATATCTTAAACATGTTATCTAATATATCAGAGGAAATAGAAGCAGAGAATATCCAAAAAGCGATATATGATATAGGAATGAAAGCCGGATATGAGAATTTGCGTCATTATTTCAAGGATTTATACCAAATATTGCTTGGGCAATCAGAAGGTCCAAGACTCGGGACTTTCATTAAGCTTTATGGTATAAAAGAGACGATTAGATTGATTGAAGAAAAGCTACAGTGTCACCCCGTGGCTTGACTATCCATACACTGTCATCCCGTGATTTATTCACGGGATCCAGTAAAACATATAAAAAATTTAATTTTTTATATGTTTATTTTGTCGAACATGCGGTATTTGTAACGATATTGAGCTTGATATTATTTTTTTATGGATACCGTGGACAAGCCACGGTATGACACTGAAAACAAATGAATGAAATTTTTTCCAGTACATTACCGATTTTTTTAATTACTATCCTTGGTAGTATTATTAAATCTAAATGGTTAACTTCCGAAGAATTTTGGCGTGGTATTGAGAAATTATCATATTTCGTATTATTTCCTGCCATGCTTTTTAATTATATATCTGTTGCCGACTTAAGCGTTGCATCGATAATTAAGCTAGTAGTCGCTCTTATTATTTCCACTTTAGTTATTTCCTTGGGATTAATAATTTACCGAAGAAAATATAATATCGATAAAGTTCAATTCACTTCTATTTTCCAAGGTTCAATTCGTTATAACAGTTACATTTTCTTTGGGGTTAGTAGCCCGATGCTTGGCTCTAGCGGGCTTGCAATAGTGGCCGTTATTTCTTCCTATATGATTATTTTTACCAATATTTTATCGGTAATGGTCTTTGCTTATTATGTTCCTGACAGATCGGTCACTACTACTATTAGAACCAGCATCGTTTTAATGATTAGACTAATCATCAGCAATCCTTTAATCATTGCAAGTATAATAGGATTTATATTTAATTACTCAAATCTTGAATTACATTTAGGGCTTAAGAAAACATTAGATAGCCTCTCGAATTCTGCATTAGCTATAGGCATGCTAAATGTTGGGGCAGGGCTTAATTTTGCCATTAGAAGAGAAATGCTAAACACCGTAATGTTTACAAGCTTTGTGAAGCTAATAGCATTTCCAGTAGTTAGCTTTATAGTATTATGGTTGATGTCGATTGATGGAACTAATAGATCGGTCGGCATATTATATAGTTGTTTGCCTTGTGCAAGCACGGCTTATGTTTTATCCCGTCAACTTGGCGGTGACCCTGATTCCATGGCGTCGATTATAACATTTACCACTTTTTTCTCAGTGGTTACTATATCAATTATTATGTATGTGATGGGGTAATACTCGATGAACTTGAAAAATTGGCTACGTCGTCTTTGTAAGTCCTCGGATGCTCACGTATTATTATACGCTCCGCTCCTCGGCTTACATACTCCTTGCTCTTTTCCAAGTTGATCTTCGTCTACGAACTTTTCATTTACTTGGAGTACAATTTTCTTGCAATGACGATTCATTTACTCATTTGCGGCATCAGAGCTTTCTCCTGCTAACTCTAGTGGCTTTACATCATCTAAATTTAAATAAGAGCAAACATCCATTAAGATTTCGTTAGGTAGTATTGATACGTGTTTTGCAACTCCTGTAAACTTAAAATAATTCTTATTGATGTAAGTATCAATCTCTTTCGATTCATTAGATAGATTATTTGTTCCTGAAAGGAAATTTAGAATTTTTTTATCTTCTTGTTGATATTTCTTAAATTCTTCAATTGTAGTTGATTGAAGATTTGCAGCAATTTTTACTATTGAAACAATAGAATTCATTACTTTTTGTGGGTTTTTAACTTTTATTTCAGCGTCTGCTTCAATAGTCGAGCTGTTAGTTTTCGGTGTATAAGTAGTATATGTTATTCCTTGATGAATAATTTGCCAGTCTGACAGTATTTTTTCACAATTATTATTTAAATCTATAGTACCACAAGTGTTAGCATTATTTAAAAGTAGTCCCCCAAGAAGATTGGGATCATTGATTGTAAGAGAGCCTGATCCTGTAAGCGAAAACATATTATTACCTATATTTAATTATTAATAAATCAATTAAGTAATTAATAATGCTTTAATTAGCTAGATGTCATTTTTGCGAAGGCTTGCCTGCGTGGATCGAAAAATACATTCGGTGTCATCCCGTGGCTTGTCCACGGGATCAAGAATAAAGCGAGATAAATCGAGCTTTAATTTTAAAAATTTACTGCACTTATGCTTTTTAATTACTGGATCCCGTGGACAAGCCTATAGT
>DYDX01000004.1 GCA_020404425.1 Rickettsia endosymbiont of Pyrocoelia pectoralis | reverse complement strand
CAACGATTGAAGTAGTATTTTGGTCATTTTGTGCCAACGAAATTCTTACCTTATACTACTTCACTTCCCTTATTTCAAGCCTTTTCCATTCTATCTTTCTCTAATTTTGTCCGGTACTATAGGACAAGCCACGGGATGACAATAATAAAACATTGTAAATAACTATTAATATTGATAATATAACGATAAATAATAACAGAGGTACTTATGAAATATTTAATGATTCTACTTGCTGCTCTAGCTTTAACCGCTTGTGCTAACCAAAAAACCGATAAATCAAAAGCGGTAATAGATGCTGACGGTGATGCTAGCTATGCAATTATGAGAAATATCGATGATACTAATAGAACTATCGGTAATAATATTGCTCGTATTCCAAACCCTCCTATTAAATAACTAATGCTTACTATTATCTCTTCAGCTAAAACTCTCAATTTTGAGCCTATAGATTTTAAAGGGGATTTCACCTCCCCTTTGTTTGAGAAGCCAACTAATAGCCTGCTTACTATAATTCGAAATTATTCCGAAGCTCAATTATCTAAAACAATGAATATAAGCGAAAAGCTTAGCTCTATTAATAAAGAACGATTCAACAATTTTGATAAGCAAGATAGTAAGCCGGCGATTTTTGCCTATGCAGGTGACGTTTTTAGCAATATGCAGCCGGAAAAACTAACTAATGAAGCTATAAATTTTTTACAATCACATTTGCTTATTATATCAGGATTATATGGCAGCTTAAAACCGCTAGATGCTATTAAGCCTTATAGGCTTGAGATGGCAACAAAGTTAGAGGAAATACAAGATTTAAAGCTTTTTTGGCAAGATGAAATAACGAATTATATAAACAAAACTCTTGAAACCCATAAAAATAAATATTTGCTAAATCTTGCATCTCAAGAATATTCAGCTGTAATAGATCAAAATAAGTTAAAATATCAAATGGTTAACGTTCATTTTAAAGAAAATAAAAATGGCAAGTTATCTACTATCGGAATAAATGCTAAAAAAGCCCGAGGGAATATGGTTAAAATTATCGCAAGCAACCTAATTGACTCCCCCGAGCTACTTAAGAATTTTTCATATTTAGGCTATAAATATAGCTTTGCCGATTCATCAAATAATGATCTAGTATTTGTAAAGTAACTTATGATCCTTTTGATCCCTCTCCCATAAATTCTACTTCTCCTTCTTCATGAAGAGTATCATGATAAGGGTACGGTTTAGCAAGATAAGTAGATTGCTTAGAAGATTCTACATTTTCTTTTTTATTAACTTCTTCGTAATGTTGTAAATAATCTTTTACTCTTACATCATTGAGTAATTTCACTGCATTATTTATATTATATTGCTTTACATATTCTTCAGGCATAGCCTGTTTGAGCGATTCAGATGCCTTTTCTAACATATAAGGTGATAAAAATTCTAATATTTTATTACTTTTCTTAGCAGGCAAAAAACTTAATATCTTATGTCTATTCATATATTCGGCTAATGAATAAGTGACAATAATACCGTAATCATTTAATCTATCACTAGAACTTTTTACTGCATCTTCTATATTTCGAATTTCATCTGTTGCTTCATAGTCTAAACGTTTTTGTTCCTTTACACATTTTTTGGCTAATTTTACAGTTTCTAAAGCCCATAATGTCTGAGAATATACTTCATCTTTAGAAAGCATTGTAGGAGCTTTTTCATTAGCTTCTTTAATTGCGGTTTTAACTTTTAATTCCTCTGCCAATTTTTTTATATCATTAGTAACAGGATTTTTAGGATAAAAATTAAGGCTAAGTACGCTTGCTGTTCTTTTCATAATATTACCTATTAATAAATATTAACGTTTTATTAATGTAATATATTAATATTTATTAACGAATTACAATTTTATATGAAAAATGAAATAAGCTATTGATGTGATAAATTTACAACATTTAGATAAGACTATAATTCCATGTCGCTACCGCTATCACTATCACTTTGTCCTGAAATTTTCATTTCTTCGAATATCTCATCTATTTCTCTTTGCTCCTCTAAAAGACTACCGGATATTTCTTTAAATATTTGCACTATTTCCGTATGTCCTTTTTTTGTGCTATTTCCTTAGCAGTTTGGTCTTCGTAATTCAGAATGCCTATATCTGCATCCATTTCTAAAAGTAATTTAACTGCTTCTAACCTATTTTTGTCGATAGAAGACATAACCGCCTTATGTAACGGAGTAGAATCATCAGAACCTACAACATTAATGTCGGCACCAAACTTTAAAAGATGGTTCATTTTAACTATATAATGCCTATCTGCGGCAAAATGCAACGGTGTATCTCTCCCTGAACCTATATAATTAGGGTTTGCACGATTTTCAAGTAACTGAAATACTATCTCATCCGAAGTATTATCGGAATTAGTCGTAACCGCCCAAAACAACATAGAACAGCCTTCAAATTTGAAATTTGGTCCGACTTTTTCTTCTTTAAGTAATTCTGCTACTTTAGTAAGGTTATTTTCTTTGATAGCATTATATAATTTTTGTTGTTTATCTTGTATAGCTTTCTTTTCAAGGACTTTATTATTATTATTTAGCATTTTATCTCTCAAAATTAATTTTCATTTCACGATAATATAATTATAAAAATGAATGTAAATAAATAATTGAGAAATTAATTTATTGGAAGTAAAGATTAATATCGGTGTTATTGCTATGGAAAAGGGTTGCCGGCGTGGATCAATTTCACCCCTGTCATCCCGTGATTTATTCTATAGTACCGGACAAAATTAGAGAAAGATAGAATGGAAAAGGCTTGAAATAAGGGAAGTGAAGTAGTATAAGGTAAGAATTTCGTTGGCACAAAATGACCAAAATACTACTT
>DYDX01000003.1 GCA_020404425.1 Rickettsia endosymbiont of Pyrocoelia pectoralis | reverse complement strand
TCTTGGCAGGTTTTTTCGGTTTTTGCGTCATAATCATAAGGGGGGAGTAGGAAAAGTATCGCTTTAAGAGTAGAATGAATTTGATTGGTCATATTTATATCCCCAATTTGATTAAATTTAAGTTGATCAAATTTAACCACCAAAAAGTATAATAATTGGTGGTTGGGGAGTTAGAAAAAACCGTCAATAACAGTTCACACTAGATTTTAAGCTTAAAGTAACCTTTAAGCTCTGGACATATCTAGTGTCATCCCCAACCTTAAGTGCTGAGGATTGCACCATATAATGGCTGATGCATATGCCATATTGACAAGAGGTTTCTAAGCCCCAAAATAACATTGCTGCTATTTCAGTTAAAATTTATACCTAACTCCTCTAAAAAGTCAATTGATACTTAGTTTTAGTTTTATGTCATTCCTGCGTAAGGTTTGCTTGCGTGGATCAAAAAACGCATTCGCTGTCATACCGTGGCTTGGGAACTAGATCCAGGAAAAAATATTTAATAAAATAAACATATAAAAAATTAAATTTTTTATATGTTACTGGATCCCGTGAATAAATCACGGGATGACAGGGGGGTACAAATGAGCCATGCAACAACACCGCTAAATAACATAAAAGGTAATTTTCGCCCTTTTGGGCGGCGGGTAACGCCCCACCCCACACCTACCCTAGCGATAGCCCCAAACAATCGATTTTGTTTTTTTATTATAAGTTGATAAATTAGAATATTAAAATATAGTATTAACTTTAACTATTATGTTTAACTTATGAAAAATAATAAAAATTATGATATTCAAGTACTACGAGATATTTATAGTACAATAAAACCAGCAATAGGTATTGAAGCAATTTCAGTTAAAGATTATTGGTACTCAAAAAATACACGACTATACCAAAGCAAATTTGGTGGAATACCTTATTTACCAAAAAACATAGATTATCCTAGAACGAAAGAAAGTAAGCCTTTATATTTACTTGCACAGATTAATTTTGTAGATGCACCATTTTTAGAACCATTTCCTAGAGATGGGCTATTACAAATTTATATTGAAAATAATGAGTTATATGGAATGGGCTATGGATATGAAGAAAGTAGTTATAAAATTTTATATATACCTCACCCTAAAAATTATGACGATTATCAAGATTTAAGTTTTTTAGAGACACCTGAAGATTTTCCTATAGAATATCCTCACATTTTAAATTTTTATAACACTCAAAAACCCATCTCTGCTCTTAATCCTAATTTTTCAGAAATTTTTGAGAAATATATCAAAGAAGATGATGAAGAGCCAGATTTCTGCGATCTATATAGCTTATTAATTGATGACTTTAATCATCATCAAATTGGAGGCTATCCTTCTTTTGTACAACATGGTCCTTATTTAGAAAAAGATAAAGAGTATGAAGTATTATTACAAATAGACTCAGATAGTCATATTAACTTTGGAGATGCTGGTATTGCAACATTCTTAATATTGAAGGAAGATTTAAAAAAACTAGATTTTTCAAAAGTAGTATATCATTGGGATTGTTGTTAATCTTAAATTCAAAAATATATTCCACATTTATAAGATGACTTTATATTCAATTTTAGAATTGGGAAAATGGTTAAATTTAAGCGATAGAAGAATTCAACTACTGGTAAAAAATAAAATCATACCAAAATCTGTTAAAGGAAAATATGACTTAAAAATCTGTACTCAGAGTTATATTAAATATTTACAGGATAGAGCATTCGGCAAAACAGGTAATAATTCGATTGATCAGCATGCAGAAAATCAAGATTTATAAAAGCACAAGCAGATAAGGCGGAGCTTGAGGTACAGATACTGGAAGAAAAGTATTTAGCAATATCGGAAATAGAACTTACTTATCTAATTTACTTGAGAAAGAAATACATGCGGCTTTGCTAGAACTCAGTAATTATAGCGGTGAAGAAAATAATAAATAATTAAAATATTAAATACAATTTATTGACTTATTAATATCATTTTCTTATAAATTAACAAAAAAAATAAGGACATAAACATGAGCGGAGCAGCACAAAAGATAAATACAAATGGAGCAGCAAGTATGAATAATTGGCTTGGATTTATTATAGATGCTAACTCTTCTAATATAAACACGGTAGCAATTTATAATAATGTATTAAGCATAAATTCCAATACTACCTCTCTCAGTGTAGGAGCTAATACTAATATTATAAATTACCATAATTTAGGTAGTATAGATACAAATAGTACAGGTGTTAATTTTAATATAAATACTAAAACTTTAGAGACATGCAAACTAATTGCAGATGAGGATCTTTCTATAAGAATTGCAGATTTTAGCACTCATGATTCTCTGACAATAGAAATCTATCAGGGTATTACTGTCAAAATACTCGATGAAAAATGTCCTTCTGTGCCTATAACTTTAGGAAAAAATGCTAAAGTTGATTTTCTTTATGAAGGTAAAGAATTTACTTTTACAAATCATTACCGAGATAAAATGAGTTTCCAAGATATAAATATATTAGCAAAAATAGCTAATCTACCTCATAAAGAATTTGCTAAAATTTTATCTAATGATTATACGCTAGAAGAAATAAAGGATATTGCAGATAAATATAAAGCAATAGATAAAGAGGCGTTAAATTTATTTATAGGACAAAATTATAAGCTTTTTTATAGCTCTTATCAAACTAAAAACCCCTTTGAAAATCATACTAAATTTTTAAATTTTAAATTAGTAGAGAAATCTTTAGAAAAAACTATACTTAATGAATTAGCTCCTGAAATAAAATATCATATATCTTCTTATTTAGAAGAAAATATAAGTGACGTTAATATAATAGGGAATGATAGCTAAATTTCCTATATCATTTTTTCCAGAATATAATTAATATCTTAATAAATCGTAAATGTTAATATTTATTATAAGCTACTGATTAGTTTTCTTATTATTATTGTTCTAGTTGTATGCTTTCGTAGTTACTTACCTAAAGTATCATTTTTTAATAATAAACCTCAAACTCTTGAGAGTAATATCAATAATTATGAAAAAGAGCTTGCAAAATATGATAAAGCAATAAAATTAAACCCTACTAATCCTAAAGTTTATTATAATAAAGGCATAGCATTAGAGCAATTAGGAGAGTATGAACTAGCAATTGAATGGTTTAGCAAAGCATTAGATTTAGATACTACTAATGCCGCAGCATATAATGAATATGGGCAAAGATTGAATTTGCTTGATAAATATGAACTTGCACTTACCGCTTTTAATAAGGCTATTGAGCTAGATAAAGGTAATGAAGATTTTTATTTCGGCAAAGGTTCTGCCTTAATTGGATTAAAAAAATATGATTTAGCCGTAGAAACATATGATAAAATTATCGAATTAAATCCTAACGATATATATGCGTATAACAATAAAGGAGAGATCTTTAGAGAGTTAGGAAAATACGATCTAGCATTAAAATTTTATAATAAAGCTTTAGAAATTAATTCTAATTATGCTACTGTGTATTTAAATAAAGGTAAGTTGTATAATGAAATTCAGGAATATGAATTAGCATTAAAAATGCTTGATCAAGCAATTGAGCATGATCCCCAATATATTAATGCATACTATTTAAAAGGAGTAATTTTAACCAAAACACACGAGTATAATCAAGCGATTAATTGTTTTGACAAAGTAATTCTACTTGATCCAATGGATGCTTATTCATATTTTAATAAAGGTTATGCATTAGTTAGCTTAAGTAAAAACGAATTAGCAGTGATAGCTTATAATGAAGGCTTAGAAATTGCTCCCAATGATTCATTAGTTTATTTTTATTTAGGCTTGGCATTACAGAATTTAAAAAAATACGAATTAGCTTTAGAGGCATATAACAAAGCTATAGAATTAAGTTTAGAGGTTTCTACATTATATTTTAATATTGGTAATATATATTATGATTTAGAAAATTATCATCTAGCTATAGAGATGTATAACAATGCTATTCAGCGTGAACCAAACGATTTTATGTTATATATCAATAGAGGTAATGCTTATAGAAACCTTAATCTATACGGTAAGGCATTTGAATCTTACAATAAAGCGATTGAACTTAAACCCGATGATTTTAGAGCATATGTAAATCGTGGAATAGTTTTTAATTATTATGATAAATATGACCTTGCAATTGAATCTTATGATATCGCTCTTAAATTAAATATTAATGATTATAAAGCACATTACAACAAGGGTATAACTTTAATTAACCAAGCTAAATATCACCTTGCTCTCAAATCTTTTGATAGCGGTATAAAATTAGAACCTGATAATCCTAACACATATTTTTATAAAGCATTAACTATGGAAAAATTAAAAAGGTATAACGAGGCACTTGAGCTATATAATACAGTTTTAGAATTAGATCCTAATTATCCTGAAGCAAAAGAGAAAAAGCAAGAAATATTAGATATGCTGAAATCTAATTCAAAATAAATCTTATCTATTGCGAAATAACAGACTTAGCTAAAGCTTTATTTTTAAACACAGAATTCAGCAGTTAGTTAAGAGAGTGATATATTATCTAAGCCTATTAACGGTAATTAGACATCCCGAATCCTTTGCTTGGCTTAAGAAAGTATAAATTAATACAGTTGGTTCTCTATATTTCTGTAAGAGCTTATAACACGTAAAATCTGTAATGGACTGGTATTTGGATCATAAATAATATAATAATTATAAACAATCCAAAAGCGGACAGGTTTATTTGTTAAGTCCTCACGCTTGCTTCCCATATTAGGGTTATCAGCTAATTTATAAAAAGCTTTCTCAAAATTTTCTATTACGTTTTCAGCTGCTGCAACACTATCATTTGCTATGTAAAGCCAAATATCCTTAATATCTTGCTCAGCTTGCAAAGTTAATGAAAAATTATAATTAGACATTGGATTTTAACTGTTTTGTGCGGAAGTGCTTAATATTTTGCAGAGCTTTCTTTCCAGGAATTAATTTACCTTGAGCAGCTTGATCAATACCGATTTGAACTTCCCCGTTAAGCCACATTTTATAGTTTTCAAACTGAGCATTTTGAGAAATATTTTCAGATTTAACCATTAAACGTAAAGCAGCTCTTATCACTTCGCTTGAAGAATGGTAAAAGCCGCTTTCAACCTGTTTAGTTATATATTTTTCAAGTTCAGGGGTTAAAGAAATATTCATATTATACCTAAAAATAACAATAATTGATATTAACATAACATTGTATGTCATTTCAAGAAGATTTATACGAGTTTTTAGATATAGAGCAAGGATTTGCGATTACTACCGTTTTACATATTGCTTCAGGCGAAGAATATGTAATAACCGGTATTATGAGTGAGGAGTATCTAGAAATAGATAGCATTATTGGTACGCAGTGGCAAAAAAATCAGGCAACTATTAAGAGCTGGTCAGGTTCTATTGATGCTTTTTGGGATACCGAAGACAACGAGGGGCAAGGCAAGTTAGTGATCGGTAATACTGTAGAGCTATGATGTATGAGCGATTAATTAAGTAAGGACGGGGGCGAGTAGCTTGCCTCCCTACTATTAAATTTTTATGCTGCTTGTAAATTTTGTTGCATAAAAAACTTCAGCACAAAAAACTATAGTTGGAATTAAGTCAAAGCTAGGCTTAATAAAGGCTCTAATTAGGTCTAGTCTATACTTGTTAAAGGTTCTAATAATGTACCATGTCTCTTGCCAGTCTTTTCAAGGGTTTTGGGGCTTATGAACTTTCGCCATAGGTTTCAGATGTTCCCTATATGTTCCAAAGTCCTAATCAGTATTTTACTAAAATATAATCCATTAGAGCCAAGCTATTTATAAACCTAAATATAATTCAGAAGGTACTTCCTGCCCTTTTTGGCGACGGGTAATGCCCCACTCCACACCTACCCTAGCGATAGGAATTTTTAAGCATTTCGCTTCATTTTGAGAATTGAGAGCTTAAAATGCTTATAAGTATAGAAATAGCTAAAGCGTAATAATTTTTAATTAATCAACTCCATCAGGTGAATTATTATTTGTTTCACCGATTGTATTTACTTCCTGATTTGCGTTATCTGTAACATGAAGTAACTGTTTTCCTTGTTCGTTAGAAGGGCTAATAAGATCTATAGGTTGATTTTCTTGATAATCTATAAGGTCTGCTATTGCTCCATATTTTAACAAAGCCTCCATTTATAGTTAAGTTTAGCAGCATAATGTAAAGGGGTTTGACTACTAGTGTGTTCGCGGAAATTAATATTTATTCCTTTTTCAACTAAGAATTTTATAATTTCACCAGTATGAATATTATTATGTACACTCCTAACCCCAAAGCTATTTTCAATAATTACTTTATGTATAAATCCCTCACCACTAGCATCAGTAGCATTCGTGTCTATCTCATAATTAAGAAAATATTGTTCAATTTCTGTTATTTTTAAATTATTTATCTCATTAAATAACAGTTTGCGTACACACCCCTATTAGGAAAGCCAGATCTTCCATCTATCTTAAAATTTGCAAAGTTTTCATGTGTTCACTTTACGATTTTACTCCTCAAAAAAGTCAATTAACAATTAAGTTTTATTATTCTTTTCTTTTTCTTGTCTGATACTTACTTCCATAATAATTTTTACGAATTCAATTAATCTTCTTGCAGCTTCGTGTACTTCCTGCTCCGGTAATTTACCGTTGTACATTTGTCGTATTCTGCTTAAAATTGATTCGTATAACTCATTGCTGCTACGTTTATCTTTCATAATTAAATCAGCTATATCCTGTGCATTTTTCATAATTATTTTCCTGTTCCATATTTTACTAAAACATAATCAAGCAGTGCTAAGCTATCGGCTTCGTTATCATCTTCAGGATCAAAGCCTTTCTTCTTAGTCTTAGTAGTGTTACCTTTACTCGTTATACGTTTCTTTATAGTACCAACCGACATGCCTAAACATTAAATTGTAAAGAACTTATACTAGTCTATATAAAAGTCAATAAGAATTTTCGCTTTATACGATCAATGGGAAAATGAAGTGCAACTTAATGCACTTTAATAATGTGGGATGGAAGATTAAATATAGAGAAACCATTGCTAAAATATCTAGTTTTAAAAAATTATAGGTTCTTTTGGAGTTAAAAAATTATTTATTGTTGCAATTTATTAATTTTAATCTTTAATTGTAATTCAAGAATTTTAATAAAATTAAAAATAACTATATGGAAGATTTAAATTGCTGGGAAGAAAAGCTTGTAATTTGTGAGTATGCTAAAAAGCTACTCGATAAGATCGAATATTTAAATACTAAAACAGAAAGCCCTGTAGATTTGGAAGAAATCAGAAAAGGTATATATTACGCACATAAATATCACGGCTCTCAGATGCGACAGTTGGGTGATCCTTACTACTCTCACCCTATTGAGGTGGCTATTATGATAGCAGAGTTTACAATCAAAGAAGTACCTAAGCTTTATACGGCTGTAATGTTACAAGCCGCCCTACTCCACGATACTATCGAAGATACAGAGTTAACTGAAGAAATGATCGCTGAAATCGTTGGAGTAGAAGTAGCAACGCATGTAGAAGGTCTAACTAGAGTAAAACCTTATGGCAAAATCAGCGCGAAAGAAAGTTTAAATCTACTATATAAACAAAAAAGGCATAATACAATTCTTATAAAATTATTTGATCGTATTCATAATATACAAACGTTAGGTGCAAAAGCTCCTGAAAAAGCTAAAAAAATAATAGATGAAACTTTAGAAGAATTTTTAATTCTAGCAGAATATTTAAAATTACCTCACATAGCTCAAGAAACAGCAAAATTTTGTAAAATGTATTATTAATAATTTACTAATGTTTTAAGTTAAGTTTTTCTAACATTTCAAAATGGTATATAGCAAACCCAGTACCTAAAGCTATAGGAATCATAATAATTTGTAATCCAAAATTATTAAAATACTTTATTAAATAAATAATACCAAAAGAAGTAATAATATAAGTAATAGCCCTTGATATAGCAATAGTAAAACAAGTGTAAGTAAACCTTTTAAAGATCGGTATATATTGATAGAAGATTGATTTAGCTGGAGTAGTATCTAGAACAAAAAACATAGCAAAGCATTGAAAGTAAAATATTCCTGTAGGAGTACTAATGTTATTTAACAAAAAAGGACATACTAAGATAAATATGGAATATATTACTAACCTAACTTTTAAGATAAATAATGGGGATATATAGTATCCTAAATATATTAATGGTAAAATTCCTAGCATTTCTACTAATCCTACAAAAAAATTATTATGAATTACTTGATCTGGAGTATATCCAAAAGAATTTTGAAGTATGTTGCCACAATGTATGAATGCAATATAAAAACATACTGGCCAGCCACAATTTATTAAAAGTAAGGCAAGGATAGTTTTTTTATTAACTTCTTCTTTTACTATATAATTATTATTAATTAAATTTGTATCTTTTCCAAACTCCTGCAAAATATTTTTTATTCTACGTTTTGCATCAACAAAGTCTGGTGTTTCTCTAAGTCTAGTACGTGCTACTCCTCCTACTAAAGCGATCAATGCTCCAATTCCAAAAGCATATCGCCAATTAAATCCTTCAATAGTACTCAAAGACGCTATACCCAAAGCTGCTACTCCTCCTAACGCAGCTAAAAAAGCTAATATTGACACAACTACATATTGTAAAGGAGGTTTTATTGCTTCGGTAAAATAAATTTCCGCTCCTGTTATTTCTCCCATAGAAGACATACCTTGAGCTATACGGCAGATTATCATTATACAGGAAGCCGTTACTCCTATTTGATTATAAGTTGGTAACAGTGCCATTACTATACACGAGCAAGCCATCATGATAGTAGTTATAACTACTGTTGATTTACGCCCAATATTGTCACCTACCCACCCAAATATCAATGCACCTATAGGGCGAACTACAAATGTTATACAAAAAATAAAAGCAGCAGCAAGAGATTCTTTATTAGAATCATATTGAGGAAAAAATAGTTTATTAAGAAGCACAGACATATGCACGTAAAGCATAAAGTCAAAATACTCAAGGAAAGTACCAATAGATAATAAAGCAACCGATTCTTTCTGTTCTTTCGTTAAGATTCGTTGTTCTTTTTCGTAGCCCAGCATAATTCCTTTACAAAAAATTAAATTGTAAACAACTTATACTAGTTTATATAAAAGTCAATAGGAAATTTTACTTTAGGTTAAATTAGGTTGGTGAAGTGCCCGAGCTTAGGACACTTCATAAGTAGATTAGATGAAATTATAATATATCACAATTAGAATGAGAATCATCACCTAAAATTTTAGTTTTAGTTTTGACTGGTTGTTGCCTTTCCGGTACTGGCGGTGGCTGTGGCGGTGTGTAAGTAGTAGCGGTAGTTTTATTATGATAAGGATCATAAGGATTTACTACCGGTTTAGGCGGTGGTGGTGGAGTATAGTTTGTTGCTTTATCTAATTCTAATGCTGTAACAAAAATATGGCTACTATAAGTAGCTAAACTAACATGATATTTTAAAAGCATAGATTTTAAAGTATTTGTAGCAAAACTAAATCATGAGTTGTTATTTCTACATCCAAATTATTTTTATCTAATTCTTTTTTAATAATATCTATACAAGCTAACCAAACATTTACCTCTTGTTCTATATTAGAATTATTATTTTGTAAATTCTTTAATGCTACTATGCAAGCTTGATTTCCACACTTACTTCCTATAGTTAAAAATAATTTCTGATTATAAGGGCTTACTGCCCCCCTATACCTTGCTGATTAAAAAGAGCTAAACCGGAACAAGCTTCAAACTTGCCAAAAAGTAGTGCTTGGGTTAGTTCACTCCTAGCTGCTATATATCCTCCTTTTACAAGAGGTGTTAAGTTTTCATGGGTTTCAAGTATTTTAGTATTATTAAAGCCTTGCAAAGCTTGTTTATACAAATTATTAGCAGTATATAAAAGAGTTTTATCTTTATCAAGATATCGACCGCCATCTGTTTTTGACATATAATTAATCCATTATTTAACATTATTATCTAGAATGACCTTCATTCTTTTTAGTTTGTTGATTAACCCTAGTTAATAATTTATTAACCTGAGTTTCTTTTTTATTGTTTATTGATGGTTGCTGCTTTTCAAGAGATGTCTTTATATTGCTAGCGTGCTTGTGAGTTTTGTCCTTAGGGACAGGTCTATTTTCTGCTAATTTTAATGCTTCTTCGCCATGGGATAATTTTTGAGTAGTAGCTGAAATTTCATCTATTATAGGTTTTTGTGATGATAATATTTCTTCTTTTCCCGGTAAAATTATGTCTGAATTTGGTTTACCCGGTAATGTTATTGGAGGTTCTTTTTTATCTGTATTTTCTAAAGACTTATTATTTTGTTCGGGGGTATTAATTTCGTTTGCTTTAGTTTCGTTTATTGAATTAAGAAGTAAAGTTGAAAAATCATCAAGTGCGGCATTATATTGTTTAGGATCTATTTCTTGTATTTTTTTTATAATTTCTTTTTTAGTTTCTTTTGTTTTTTCTTTAGTTTTTTCAGCATCCCTAACTTGCTTATCCACCTCATCTTTCATCTGTTTAGCTTCTTTGACTTCCGGGTGGATTGCTGCTAATTTAACATCTGTTTGCTTTATTTTAGTTTCGATACCGGATAATTTGTGCTTTCCTTGCTCTAGCTCTTTTGAAACGAGTTTCTCATTAATTTTACGTTGTTCTTCGGCATCTTTAATATATTGAGCTTTCTGCTTTTGTAGCTTGTTTAGCCTGTAGTTCTTCATAATGTTGCGTACTCTGCTGCTGATGGTCTTTAAGAGCTTGTTCCTTTTCTCTCTCTTTACGGATTTGTTCTTCTGTCTTAATAACAGATTTTATTTTTTCCGGATCAATTTCTCTACCGGCTTTAAGATCGTCTAAAATACTTTGTAAATTTTCGTTATGTTTTTTCTTGCTTTCTATTAACTCATCAGCATCCTTCATGAATTGTGAATGGCTAGCTTTTAAACTCTCATGTCTTTCATACAATGCTTGCTCATGAGCTGCTTCAGGATTTTGCTGCTGCCCTTGAGTCTCCAAATTTTCAGCCACTATGTTATAGGAAACAACTTGCTCGGCATTTTCTTCTTTTTTGGAAATGGCAGATTGTAGATTTTTAATTTGCTCAAGTATTTCAGGGTTATTAGTGCTTGAAGCAAGACCCGCCGCAGCACCGGCTAGACGTACAAGCTCAGCAGGGTTATTAGTAGCAGTAACTTGAGCTTTAATGGCATTAAGCTCATTTTTTACTTGAGCGTCATCCTTTTTGGTATCTTTATTATTCTGGTCGTCTGCCATTTTAGTATCCTTCAAAGCAACTCTAATACAATTTATTAATATTTAAACAATAATTTAAATAATATTAGCGACATAAATTCTAAAAGGTTAATAATTAATAAAATTTCAGCCATTTATTATAAATAATTGTTAATTTGGTTGCAAAAATACAATACCTAGCAACTCTTTAGCATTAGAAGCAGCAGATAATTTTTGTAATTTTGCTTTACCAATACTTATTAATTCTTCTGCGGTTTGCATCTTTCATACCTAGCAATACTTGAAGAAATTTGTTTAGAAGAATTAGCATTATCCATAATAGAAACTTATGGTTTCAGTTTATTAACATATTGCTAGGTATTCAATAATTGGTTAATTAAATTTAATTAGATATTATTTATTAGTTGTAATTTTGTTAATCACTGTGTAGATGAGCAGTTAATGAAGATATTTTAAGTAAGCCTAGATTCTTACAAGACTGATGCATCTAGGGATGAACAAACAATTGTGATGAGTACAATCGAAAGTAATATTACTCATAAATTATTTATTTTCTTAGCGGAAACTAACGTAAATGATAACCAAGATCAAGCTTTAATATATGTCAAAATACCTTATAAAATGGATAAAAGCGAAAAAAAACTTTATATATTTTTGTTCATTTTTTAATTGTCGAAAGTACAGTTTTTATTAAGCGTCTTTTTCTCTCAGCATTCGACAAAATAAAATATGTGCGAAAGCAGAAATAACATTTTAGTACTATCTATAACTCCATTACCAATTTAAACTTCTCATTATTATTGATAATCTTACTATCCGTATTATAAATGATCGGATCATTAGTTTTCTCATGACCTAATCTATTTGTTTTGAATACCGGCACTTTTAGGCTATTTGCAAAATTACGCAGCACTAACATTGTAGCATCTTGGTCTTTGTCAAACGAACCGAATATTAAGGCTTTAACATTATCAAGCAGCCCTGCTTGTTTTAGATGCAAAAGCTCCCGATCTAACCTAAAAGGAGCTACATTCACGTCTTCTAAAAATAGAATCTTACCTGAAGTTTTTATCTGCCAACTAGTCCCGATACTAGTTTGCACCATAGTTAAATTACCGCCGGTTAACTTACCCGTAACTAATTTTTGAGATTTTGCTATATCATTAAGCGGCATTAAATTATCTATATTAACCTGCTTTACTTTACCTTTAACAATTTCAGCAAGCTTTATAAAATTACTTTGAGCTTTTTCCGGCTTCGATAAATCAAATATAGTACTGCCATGGATCGGCTTCCATCCCCATTCTTGAGATAAAAATAGATTCAGAGCCGTCATATCGCTATATCCTATAAAAAATTTCTCTTTATTTGGTTTTGTAAGCTTTTGCAATTCAGGGATTAACCTTGCACTACCGTAACCGCCTCGGAGGCTCCATACTATATTACTAGACTCATCAAATAAGGCTTCTTTTAAGCAATTAAATCTGATCTCATCCGTGCTTGCTAAAAACGGTAAGCTCGCTTTTCCAAAACATTTAGACGGGATTTGTAAATTAAGATTTTTGATATTTTTTAAGTCCGATAAAGTTTTACTATCCGCTCCTGTTGCCGGAGCAACAACATTAATAGGGGTATTTTTTATTAATTCAATGAATTTTTGATTATTTTTTATGGAATTAGCTTGAGAGAAAGCTGATAGTGAAGAAAATAATAATATTAATGGTATTAGATTTTTAAGTTTCATGAGAAAATAATTAATTAAACAAATCAGCATGTCATTCCTAGCTAAAAGCGGCGTTGTTGCATGTCTCAGTTTCTTCCCTGTCATCCCGTGATTTATTCACGGGATCCAGTAACATATAAAAAATTTAATTTTTTATATGTTTATTTTGTTAAATATTTTTTTCTGGATACCGTGGACAAGCAACTAGATGACACCTAGAGCGTTTTTCGAGCCACACAACAACACCGCTAAAAGCAGGAGTAATACCTAGGAGTTATAGTCTAAATAAGAGGCACCTCCGGTAATTTCCATTTCCTTAGCTTTTATTTCTTCAATACTCAAATTATTGTTTGCTAGCCAACTATCTGATAAATCGAATTGCTCATCAAAAGAATAAATTATCTTGCCTACATCCCTTTTAGTAGTAAGACCTTTCTGTACATCATATACAAGCTTTAAGACTATTTCTTCTTCTATTAGTTTAGAAACATTCGGATCAACTCTTTTTAAAACCATACTTACAAACTCTTTATCAGATAGATCTTTTAGAATAGTCTTAACTTCAATTTTTGTACCATTATTAAGCGTTACTTCCTTACCAAGTATATTTGATATAACTTCTATGTCATCTTTCGGCTCTTCTTCTGATGTAGTATTTGAATCTAAAATTTTCATATTTTGTTCGTTATACATTTCTATTACTGTTGCTCCTACATCATTAGTATAGTCTTTTAATAGCTGTTCGGCTGAAACTCCAGAAAAAGGACTAGAAAGTGATTGAGGTGCTATATTTGAGTTTTTTATAAATTCTGCAGTACGTTTTATATCGCTTGGGTGTTCTGCCAAAGGTCTTATAGTTGAGGAATAAGTACAGTTCCTAAGATATAATAATCCATCAATACTATTACAAACTTCCGGATAAACCTCATTAAATCTTTGTTGATCACCTGATTGAACAGCATCATATGCGTTAATAGCAATTTTAAATTCAGGACGATAAGTTTCTACAATTCCTAATTCAAAAGACATTTGACCATCAGGTAACTGTTTTATAACACCTATTTTAACTACATTTGGATAACCCGAAATATCCGAAGGACCAATATTATGTTTTTGTACTAAAAAAGCCGGATCTATTAATGAAGCCGCATCGTTTACCTGCGATAATTGCGGTACGGTAATATTATTACTTTGAATGGTAGCTTCAAGTGCACTTTTAGCATTAGCACTCAAATTAGATGCTAAGCTATTATATTGAACCGGGTTATTTTTTGCTTTTAAGGTTACGACTACATCCTTAAATATTTGCACTATTGCTGAATGACTACCAGTAGTACTTGTCATCCAATCCCATTTAAAATACTCAAAGCCACCGGCGTTTGGAACTTGAACATGTGCCGATTTATGATCATATTTAATGCCTATTACATCAAGCTCTTGTTTATATTTTTTTACTTGAGTATCTGTATCGTTACGCAGTCCTTTAATGTGTCTCTCTATTCTTTTCATAACTTCCTCCTTTTAATTTGTTATTGTGTAGCAGGATTATACTTATATTTTACCACATGTCAAAACAAAATTTTAATAAAAATTAACTTTTGATCATATCACAAGCATGTAAATCTTGTTTAAACCTTAAATTACTATTCTTACCTAAGATTGTACGATAAATTTGAATATTTTCAAGTACTCTTTGTACATAATCTCTTGTTTGCGAATATGGTATAAGTTCAATCCAATCTATAATTTTTCTTGTATCTTTTATATCCCGTGGATCACCGAATCTATCTATCCACTTTACTACTTTATGGCTTCCGGCATTATAAGAAGCAATCGATAAAATATAAGATCCACTATGATCATCTAGCAATTTTTTTAAATGATGAGTGCCGAGTTTAATATTATATGTAGGGTTTGTAGTAAGCTGCCCTACATCACATTTCATATTGATAGATTTCGCCGTATCACAGGCAGTTCCCTTAATAAGCTGCATGAGTCCCATAGCATTTGCGTAACTCACGGCCTTAGGATCAAAGACTGATTCCTGCCTAATGATTCCATAAGCTAAATGAGGATCAATAGGTGAAGCTGCTAAATTATAAGGAGTCGGAAAAGCACAATCCGGTATAAATATATTATTTTGAGCGGCAATTTTTGCAACATCTACCATGTAATGAGTATTATTACATCCCTTAATAATATTTGCAATCACTTGAATTTCTGCAGGATTTTTAGTTTTTTTAATAGCAGCTTTAGCATATATCATAGCTAAATGATTTTTATTATATTTAACCAGTAACCTTATTGCTTTAATAATCTCTTTATTTTCGATATTTTTTCTTTCTTCGGAAGTTATCACGGGAATAGGAGGTAGAACCAATTTTGTTCTATTTAGTTCCGTATTTGCTACCTGCCCATAGAAGGTAAAAGAATATTTAGCAGCTTGTTCATAAAATTGCTTAGCAGTTTGCTTATCGCCTTTTGCTTGATAGCTGCGTCCTAACCAGTAATATCCACGTGCTAAACTAATCGGAGTTTTAACAATCTTGATGAACTTATTAAAATGCTTTAAAGCTCGATCAGGCTTCTTTAAAAAACTTAATGAAAGCCAACCTGCAAGCCATTCTTGTTCTCTTATAGTTTCAGAACATGTAGCAAACGGCAAAGTTGCCATTCTATAGCTATTTGCAAAATCCTTATAATCGATAAACTCCCTAGCATAATATAATTGAATACGGCACCATTTAGCAAAATGCTTACGATTATTTTTTGCCTTTTTAAATAAATTAATAGCCCCACTAGTCGGCTTCTCAGTTTTCTTAGAGTCTAAATAACGATATAGCAGCCCGGAAGTATAATATTTTTCTGGTATGCTTCTAAATAACTTTTCTGCATTAGGTGATTTATTTATAATCGCAATTTGGACTTTAAAGGAATTTTGATAATTACGATCTACATATTTTAATGATTGCTCGGCATATCTAGTATCAGATTTCCAAAGATGCTCCTCTATCCTTTCTATATGATCGTTTGCCGTTAAATGTTTATTCCATTTACTATAATATGCTTTTTCTTCTTCAGGAGAAAAATCTGCATATATCCAAGCATCTTTAATAATCGGCAGTAATATTTTGGAATCTTTGACTAAACTACTTGCAGCTGCTGCATAAAATTTGTATCCCTTACCTGTAAGTGGCGGATGCTTACTAAACCACTCATAAACTACTTTTTTATTTGTATTACTATTTAAGTAACTTTCCGCTTTTTCTTCCAGTAATTTATTCTGAGGCCAAGTCGGGTTATTCTGTAAAAACTTTATTACTTGTTCAAATGTATTATTAGGGTAACTACTATCTAAATATTTTTGAGAAAGTATGATTTTTGTTAAAGCTTTATTATTTGTATCTAGTGCTAATTGCTGCCCTTGCGACCAATTTTTTTGATCCATGTAGGTAAAAACTTGTTTTATATTATCTACAGGCTCGGCATTAACTTTTAAATTTATAGCTAATAATAAAAAGATAATATTTAATAATTTTATGGTAGTTTTCATAAATTTTATAAGAAAAATTGTTGCGCGGATCTGTTTCATTACTGTCATCCCGTGATTTATTCACGGGATCCAGTAAAACATATAAAAAATTTAGTTTTTTATATGTTTATTTTATTCTGGATACCGTGGACGAGCCACGGTATGACAGAGGCGAAAGGCGTTGGTAGCCTACTACACCGAAATAACAAAACCGAGCTTCCGGTCATGTGCTTCCGCTGGAAAATTATCTATGACCTGCTCCTTTAAACAAACCCCGACAGTCATTACATTAGGATTTGCTTCTATATATTTGTCAAAATGCCCTTTACCGTACCCAAGCCTATAACCGTTATGACTAAAGGCAAGCCCAGGAATAATAACTAATTCAGGAGTATAGAAATCATTATTTATAGGCTCGTAAATATTAAATTCTCCTAATATTAGTTTATCATCACAATTATATGAACAATATTTTATTTCATTTTCAATAACTTTTGGTAGAAGAAATTTTATTTTAGGACGTAATTTTATTATTTCAAGCAGATTAATTTCATATTTTAATGGGCAATAAAGACCTATTGTTTTTACTTTTAATTCTGCAATTAGATTACTGATTTTATCTATTAAGAAATCCTTTACCGAACTTGAATTAATTCTCTCTTGATTCCGTAATAAAAACTCTTTGAAATAAAGACGCAATTCTTGCTTGTTCATTTTATGACTCAATGTCATCCCGTGGCTTGTCCACGGGATCCAGAAAAAAAATATTTAATAAAATAAACATATACAAAACTAAATTTTTTATATGTTTTACTGGATCCCGTGAATAAATCGGCGTTGTTGCATGGCTCATTTGTACCCCTGTCATCCCGTGAATAAATCGGTGTTGTTGCATGGCT
>DYDX01000002.1 GCA_020404425.1 Rickettsia endosymbiont of Pyrocoelia pectoralis | reverse complement strand
TTTATGGGTACCGTTTTTTACTATATTCTCACTCCGGCATTCTTTGCATTCTTTCCACTCTTTTAACATCCTTATACCTTAACTTTTTTTTAAAGGATATTTTCTTTCCTACTCCCTGTCAACTTTTTTTAGGCAATGCCTTATTTTCAACTGCTATGTATACTAAACAATATGATTTTGCAAAAGAAATTATAGAGAGAATACCTGCTGAAGAGATGTCACAAAGCAAAATTCTTAGCCATTTTAAAATTTTATGTCAAATAGAAGATAATCCTGAAGCTTCTGAGTTTATTATTGATCAAAATAAATTCCAAGGAGCAGAAGCAGCTGAGGTAATTAATATTGCTAATACTGCTTTAATTGCTAAAGGTGAGTTTACCTCAATTCCCGAAAAAGTAGAAAATGCTTTAAAATATGATGCCAATAATGAAGAAACTCTAGAAATAGGAGTAGCTGCCGCTTTATTAAATAATAATACGGTAAAAGCTAAGGAATATTTAAACCAGTTAAATGAAGAAAAACAACAGGAAATTGCTTCTAATTATTCTAAAGATAACAGTGCTGAAAATATAGAGGAACTTGTAGAACAATATGATCCTAAAGAAATACATGCTCAATATCAGAGAATAAAACAACAAAAACTTTTTGAAATTAGTCAGAAGATTATTAATAACCAAAATAATAGTAATTGGGAAATCAATAAACAAAAAGTTACGAAAGATGATGTTACTTTTATAGGAAAATATAAAGGTCTTAATTGTTTTGCAAAAATTGCCGAAAAAATTAAAGATAAATTAGATAATAATCTGATTACATCTTTTACTAAAGCCCTAGAAAAAGGTATTACATATTGTAAAACAAGCATCAACGGAGTTAAATTTTTACAAAATAAAGCAGTAGAAGTTAAAATAGACGGGGATATGCGTCTATTCACCGATATAATCTATAAAAACTCAGATGCAGAGCTATTGATAGAATTTGATCATTACGGCAGGCACGATGAAGCAGAAAACTTTGCTAATAGTCATAAACTAGAAATAATCGGGGATTTAGGTATTGCCTAGATTTTGTGGACATCTTAAAAAAGATTCGAATCCTATAAAGTTATTGACTTTTTAATAGTCATATATAGAATCGTAACCGGAGTAGTTAAGGCTACTTCGGGGTGTAGAAACCTCTACTAAGAGTGGTGTGCATCAACCACAAAATGATGTAATCCTCGACTTCATTAAGGTCGGGGAGATTTTAGGCATGTTCAGAGCCTAAGGCATCGCCTTAGGCTTAAAACCTAGAATAGCTGACTTTTAGCAGTTTTTCTAACTACCCCGACCACCAAAGATTTTGCTCATTGGTGGTTAACTTAATTTAATAAGTTTATCGGGAGCTTCCATATGTCAAATCAATTCAACCAAACTATTTATAATAATCTTTTAAATTCTACCGGAGAAGAACTAATTCAGCTAGAAAAGGAACTCTTACTTCTATTAGAAAAACCCGTAACAAAAGAAGAAATAGACAGAATAGAAAATCGTTTAAAAGAGTTGGAAAAAGTGTTTTATAAAGATTTATAAGACTCTAGGCTGTGTGAAAGAAAATTAATTTAACCTATTTTTGCTCTTTTTGGCTACAAATTACAAGATTTTTTTGAAATAGGAACAACTATTACTGCAAAAATCTTATTAATTTTCGCTCAAAAATATCTAAAAATATCAATAATTTAATTTTCTTTCACACAGCCTAGTGTGATCGGACACAATCGTTATTGCGAGGAAAATTAGGCGTTGCCTGCGTGGCTCGAAAAACGCATTCGGTGTCATCCCGTGATTTATTCTATAGTACCGGACAAAATTAGAGAATAAGTGAGGCAAGCAGGCTTGAAATAAGAGAAGTGAAGTAGTATAAGGGAAGAATTTCGTTGGCACAAAATGGCCAAAATACTACTCCAAGCGGTGATACTACACTTTCCTCGGTAAGAATCAAGGCTAGAATGCCTTAGCGAAATAATTATATCGTTAATTTCAAATTGTTGAGTATTTCAAAAAGATATGGCATTA
>DYDX01000001.1 GCA_020404425.1 Rickettsia endosymbiont of Pyrocoelia pectoralis | reverse complement strand
TTAAATATTTTTTCTGGATTCCGTGGCGGGGCCTATAGTACCGGACAGTTTTTGTTTTATGTCATTCCCGCGTAGGCGGGAATCCAGTAAAATAAAGCTTTTTTAAAAGCTTTATTTTAAAAAAAACAATCTAATAAAAAATCTTAATTTTTAAGATTTTTTAGCTTGGATCCCTGCTTTCGCAGGGATGACATCGAGAGCTTTTTAAAAACTGTCCGGTACTATGCATTTTGTCACGGACTGAAATTAGTCGCTGCAGACGGAAAAAAATATACCACTGATTGTGCAAATACCGAGTCATTGCTTCGTATTATAGGCGTTGTTGCATGATTCAGCAAAAGCGGGAATGACATAAAACAAAAACTGTCCGGTACTATGAGGTAAACTACGTGAGCAAAGGCGAATCCTGTAAAATTTGTTTGTATCAAGTTTTTTAAATAGCTGTAGCCAATTTTGAGGGATTCAGCGAGTATATAGCTAAGAATGCTAGAATAGCTTTAGAAGATAAAACCGGTAAGAAAGTAATTACAACGGAAAATTATTTACCGCCTAAACTTACAAAGTAAATTAAGCTTAATTTAAGATATTTTGAGTTTTAACCACCAATGAGCATAATGTTGGTGGTCGGGGCGTTCAAAGAAACCGTAAACGACGGTCATAATAGCTTTTAGGTTTTAAACCTTGGACATAGCTATTATCACCCCAACCCTAATGTTAAGTTGAGGGCGGTATCGTTTAACGGTAGATACCGACCGCGTTTACAAAAGGCTTTGAAACCCCGGAATAGCGTTTTACTACTCCGGGTATAATTTTATATATAACTTTTAAAAAGTCAATATTGGAGTTTGCTATTATTGTTGATCTACACAACCCCTGCTAACTCAGTTTCCTTTGGATTAACTTCAAAAGGCCCTGAAGCATTAATAGAAACACCGGAGTCGGAGTGATAATCATCGGAAAAAGAAGGCAAGAATTTTTGTAAATCTTCTTTTAAATTTTTTAATGTATTACGAGCAGGCGTTGAATCAAACATAAGTGTATTTAGCTTGTCTATGTTTTCAGCTATTCCTGGAACTATTTTTAGAGGTTGTTTTCCAAATGAATTTTTTATCTCTCTAAGTAGGTTTTGTAGTAACGACTTAACTACTTCTTGATTATCTTCTATTAATTGATCATAGCTTTCACCTTGGGATTCATATTCTGCTGAATATTCGTTACCTGGCTGGGATTCTAACTTTTGTATCAGTAATGATATATTATTATAATCTTTAAAAAATTTATGAATCGGATCAGAACTATCAATGTCATTAAGCAATAATTCGCTTTCTGTGCTAGTTTTTTCTTTATTATTCCCTTTATACCAATCCCATCCAATTTTACCTGCTAATCCTAAAGCTACTAACCATCCTGCTGCTGTTAACGTATAATAACCCCATCCATACCCACCGTCATTTGCGTTTTCCTCAATAGGGCTTGCAGTAGTAGTGGTGGTAGTGGTTGGGTCGGTAAAAGGAATATTTAAGGCATTAAGAACCATTTTGCCTATTTCCGTAGGAGTGAGATCGTCTACAGAAATACCTAAGGATTCAAGACCTCTGCTTAAAATACTGATGGATGATTCTAATGTTGTAGTTGCCTGTGTAGTAGTCGGTATTAGACTTTGTTGATAATCATGCTCTTCTTGTAAAGCAATGTTTGCTGTTTCAGTGCTGCAATCTTTTAAACCTAGAAGAGGGGTGGTGCCATTTAAAGATAATCTATTGTTAATTGCTTCGAAAACGTGACCAAAAATATTTGCAGTTCCGTTTTTAATAGATGTAGTATGTTCTAAAATAGGCAAATATTCTTGACTTTTTTCATCAAAAATAATACCCGCCATATCTGTTTTAACTGTACAGTCTTTTGAAATACCTAATAAATCATTAGGCATTTCTTCCAATTTTTGTTTGATAGCTTGGAAATTACAATTTTCAGCCAAAAAACCATTATGAAAAGTGCCGCTTGGTAAAGTGTTATATATTGTCGTAAGCATAGTGCCGGCTAATTTATGCATACCATATTTCGTGTTGCCGGATAGGACGCCTGTTACTTGTTTTACACCGTTAAATAAAACGCATGAAAAATTAAAAGCGGGTTCTAGGGATGTTACTGGTGACATAATTATTTTCTCCTTTAAATTAAAAACCATAAAGCATGGTTATTTAAAGAATATTGGGAAAATTGTCAAGAAAAAATTAAAATAAATTAAGAAGTTTGAGCGATGGTTATTAAAAAGTTTTTAATTTTACTTATGGTTTTTAAAATTAAAAGCGTAGGTTACCTCGCTTTACATTGGATTCTATGTGGGAAGGTTTTGTTGCGTGGATAATTTTTACCTCTGTCATCCCGTGATTTATTCACGGGATCCAGTTAAAAATATCAATATTATTGATATTTTAGTTGTTTTTCTGGATACCGTGAACAAGCCACGGTATGACACCGAGGGCGTTTTTCGATCCGCAACAACGCCCGCTTGCAATGACGACTTAAATATCCTTATAATTGAGATAAAAGCGAACCCATTACCGAATGAAAATTTTCGACTTCTGATTTATCACGTGTGGAAAAAATAGAAGTAGCAAATGGTTGCGGGGTCACGGTGGTATTAGTCCACAATATCCTGCTGCGTGCTGCATCTACTATGCCTATAGACATCGTTAAGTTATCTGAGTTACTTGCCGAGCAACCAAAAGCAACCTGCATTAAGAAATCCTTGGTACGAGCACCGTTAGTTTTGATCATTTGAGCATAGTCGATTAAGATAAATACGTCACCGCCTGTTTTTTCTCCCAAAATCATGGCAGAATCATTTAGATTTTGTGTGATCGAAAAAGCTTTTTCTTGAGGCCATAATAAAGGTGTATATAAAGTAGTATAAGCATTATTATAGTCCTTACGGAAACGAGACACTAAATCATCAAGTTTTTGATCCCTAATATCTTTTCTACGTAATAGTTTTACTCTTAAACCTTTTTTCTGAGCGGCTAATATGATTTCTTGCTTAAGTAGCTCTTCTAAATGGTCTTCCTAATCATACTTACGTTCTTTGCGATTACAGGCATCCAACATATATACTTCTGTTTGCATCGGTAAAACTAAAATTTCTTTTCTAGAAAGCATAGTTTTGTTATATCCGCTAACATGACGTACTGAAGTTGTTTTTGTGCATCAGGTAACAATAAAAGCTAAGAAGCAGCAGAGAATTATTTTTCTTAATTGCATAATTATTACTCTAGTTAGCAGGTATTATACGTGTACGCTTTTCGGAAAAGATAACATATACTTTCTGTCCGACTCTTATATTTACGTCCGTACCTTGTACTACCGTAATTAAACCGCTTGTAACTGCTGTTGAGATAACATTACGCATAGCTGAGCTACCTTCGTAATAATCGCTCTTAATCTTAGAGGTATCAACTTTAATTAAATATTCGTACCCTTTGCTTTCTCCGAGTTTATCCTGTAATATGGTTCCGACCGCAGCTCCTGCAAGTACACCTCCGACAATCGCAGCAGTATTGCCGTGTCCTTGTCCTACTGTACTACCAAGTACGCCGCCTGCTATACCTCCCGCTGCCATGCCTCCAGCATTATCCGACAAGCTATCGGACTCTTTAACTTTTACAGGACGTGCCGATACTACTTCTCCTTGTAAGGTCAAGTTTAATGTTGAATCGCTAGTATAGACGTTTGTAGATAAATCACGTGCACAACCGCTAATAAAGGTAGCTAAGATAATGAAAACTATAGATTTGTGAAAAAATTTATTCATATATTTAAATTTATTATAATTGGATAAAAGTTATGCTAATAATACTTGTATATTAAATTTAGTCAAGATCCATTATTAAGTTTACTTAGGGCATTGCCTAAAAAGGGTTGATAAGATAATTAAAGGTTTTGAAAAAGATTAAAATGTAAATAGATAATTCTAACATGAAGATGCATTTGGAATATTTTTTAGTTTTACGGTTAATCCTAGCTAAGTTGTCTCGATAAGA